>NZ_JBMXXF010000031.1:0-95825 GCF_053997775.1 Methanopyrus sp. | reverse complement strand
TCAAGCCCAGGAGCGAGTGGATCGCGAACGAGGTCTCCCGGGCCCTGGTTCACGCGCCCAACGGTGATCGGTTCGAGGTGCCCGGAGACGGGTACATCCTGGAGCGGAAGCTGTTCGACCGGTGGCTCGCGGCGCGCGCGGTGGAGGAAGGGGCCGAGCTCCGGCTGCTGGCGGAGGCCCGGCGCGCCCTGATGAAGGAGGGACGCGTGGTGGGCGTCGAGTTCGAGGACGAGACGGGCCGGCACGAGGTCCGGGCCGAGGTGGTGATCGCGGCGGACGGGATCGAGTCGCGGGTCGGGCGGAGCGCGGGGCTCGTTCCCCCGCTGAAGCCGGACGAGCTCTGCACCTGCGCCCAGTACGAGATGGTCGGGGTGGACGTGGACGAGGACGCGACCTACTTCTTCGTGGACAACGAGGAGTTCGTGGGCGGCTACTTCTGGATCTTCCCCAAGGGTGACGGTCGGGCGAACGTGGGGCTCGGAATCCGGGGGTCCGAGTCCGAGCCCGGCCTGGCCCTGAAGACGCTCGATCGCGCCATCCGGGAGCACGAGCTGATCGCGGACCTGCTGAAGGGCGCGCGGCCGGTGGAGTTGAACGTGGGTGGGGTGCCGGTGTGCGGGCCGTTGGAGCGGACGTACGATGATGGGATCCTCGTGGTGGGGGACGCGGCCCGGCAGGTGAACCCGCTCACCGGCGGGGGTCTCCACACCTCGTTGGTGTGCGGTCGGATCGCGGGGGAGGTGGCGGCGGAGGCGGTGAGCGAGGGGGACCCGTCCGCGGCGCGGCTGAGGGAGTATCAGGAGCGCTGGGAGGAGGAGTTCGCCAGGATGTTCAAGCTGGCGGGGAAGGCGTCTCGGGTGCTCTCCGGCATGAGCAACGAGGAGCTGAACGCGCTCGCGGAGGCGCTGGATCAGGAGGACATTCTGCGCTTGGTGCGCGGGGAGGGGGTCGCCAAGGTGGCCCGGAAGGTGGTCAGGAGGAAGCCCTCGCTGCTCAAGTACGCGCGGCACCTGCTCAAGTGACCGCGCGGGAAAGAGGAAAGAAAAAAAGCGGGGCGCCGGGGTGCGTTCGGGCGCCCCCCGACCCGGTCACAGCCCGCCCAGCGGCGGTGTGACCCGGAGGCGTCCCCTCCAGGGATGATCACCGCACGTACCTGGCCGGGACACCGGTCCGGGAGGTGGCGCTGGGCCGCCGATGAGCCGCTTCTTCCCCTCGCTTGGTCCCTTACATCAGGACGGAGGCGATGGCGCCGGCCGTCACCACCGCCGCGATGGCGAGGCTGAGCACGTCGTGCGTCGTTCCCACGGTCTCCACGCGCCTCAGCACCACCGCGTGGTCGCAGTCCTTGCACCGGACGACGACGTACTTCCCCTCCTTGCGCTCCACCACGCGCGAGGATCCGCACTTTCTGCATCTCATGGTTAGGCGTGAGTTCCCCCCGTTGAGATGCCGTGCGCGATGGAGAGCCCGTATATCAAGTTTAGTCCGGGGCGATCGTCGTGCCCGCCGCGCCCAGGGTGGTCGTGGCGGGGACCTCCAGCGCCTGCGGGAAGACCCTCATCACGGCCGGGATCGTCCGGGCGCTCTCGGAGGAGGGGTTCGACGTCCAGCCCTTCAAGGTCGGCCCGGACTACATCGACCCCTCGTACCACTGGCTGGCCTCGGGCCGACCCTGCGGGAACCTCGACACCTTCCTGTTCCGGGAGGAGCACGTCCGCTGGCTCTTCCACCGTCGGTCGCGGGGTGCCGACCTCGCCGTCATCGAGGGCGTCCGCGGCCTCTACGAGGGGATCGGGGCGGTCGGAGTTCGGGGCAGCACCTACCACGTCTCCGAGGTGCTCAACGCCCCGATCGTGCTCGTCGTCAACGCGAGGAGCCTGACCAAGAGCGTCGCCGCCGTGGTCCTCGGGTACCGCCGGCTCGAGGGCGCGCGGATCGAGGGCGTCATCCTCAACCACGTCCGCTCCGAGCTCCACTACCGAAAGGCCCGGCGGGCGCTCCGTAAGTACGTCCGAGACGTGGAGGTGCTTGGGTTCGTGCCTCGCACCGAGAGGATGCGGGTGGAGTACCGCCACCTGGGCCTCGTGCCCACCCCCGAGCGAAGGCGGGAGCTCGAGCGCCGGCTCGAGGGGATCGCTCGACTGATCGCCGAGCACCTGGACCTGGACCTGCTGGTCGACATCGCCCGCCGGGCCGGGCCCGTAGGTCGCGGGGAGCGGCCCTGGGTCGTCGAACCGCACCGGTGCCGGGTGGCCGTGGCCCTGGACGAGGCGTTCCACTTCTACTACCCGGAGAACCTGGAGGCGCTAGAGGAGAACGGGGCCCGGGTACTCCGGTTCAGCCCCGTCCGGGACGAGGAGGTGCCAGCCTCGGCCGACGCCCTGTACCTGGGCGGCGGTTACCCGGAGCTCTTCTCCCGGGAGCTGGAGGAGGCGGAGGCCTCCCGGGACTCGATCCGGGAGCTGGCGGAGTCGGGGGCCCCGGTGTACGCCGAGTGCGGGGGCCTGATGTACCTCTGTCGGGAGCTCCATCACGAGGGCGAGCGGTACCGGATGACCGGCGTTCTGGACGCCTCGGTGGAGATGACCCCGCGCGTGCAGGGCCTCAGCTACACCGTGGCGAGGTCGGTGCGGGACACCCCGGTCGCCCGGAGGGGCGAGGTGTTCAAGGGCCACGAGTTCCACTACTCCAGGCTGCTGAGGCTACGGAACGCCCGGTTCGCGTACCGGATCCTGCGCGGGCAGGGCCTGAACGGGCGCGAGGGGATCCAGCCGAGAGGGCTGCCCAACGTGCTCGCCACGTACGTCCACGTGCACGCGGCCTCCCACCCCACCTTCGCCCGCAACCTGACGGCGAGCGCCCACGAGTACCGGCAGGAGGGTGACGGGCGGGGCCCCGAATGAGGAGGGGCTCCCGACGCCGACCGCCCGGATGACGAGGCTCCCTTTCGCCGATCCCTCCGCAATGGACGGTCCGATCACCGCGACGCTCACCGCTCACCCGTCTCGTCATCGGGGGAGCGTCATGCGGACCAACCCGAGGGACGTGGAACCCTACAGGACCCTGGACGGGTCGATCGTCTACGAGCTCGTCCGGCCCGAGCGCTCGGAGGTGAAGAGCCTGAGCGTGGCCGTCGCGGTCGTGCCGCCCGGACGGTCCACCCGACCCCACTACCACGAGTTCGACGAGGTGTACTGGATCCTGGAGGGCCGCGGCACGGTCCACCTGGACGACCGGGCGCTCGAGGTGGGACCCGAGGACTGCGTGGAGATCCCCCGGGGCACCGTACACTGGGTCCGGAACGAGGGGGTCGGCCCGCTGCGCATCCTCTGCGTGTGCTCGCCCCCGTACCGGCACGAGGGGACTACCCTCGTGTCAGGTAGAGGAAGGTCTCGTTAGCGCTCGCCGACTCGAGCTCCACCTCCTCCGCCTCGAACCCTAGGTCCCCCGCCTCCTCCCGGAACCACTCCACGACCCCCTCCGCCTCGTCCACCGGCGCGACCTTGACCAGCGCCCACCGCACCCGCAGGTTCACGTTCCTCAGGACGCGGAGCACCCCGTACAGGTCCCCCTCCGGGTCGCCCGAGTACACGTCCGAGAGCACGCAGGCCTCCCCGCCCGGGCACGCGGCGCTCAGCATGTCCGGCAGCGCGAACTCCTGCGCGGTCACCCGCAGGTGGTGCACGTTGTCCAGCTCCCGCACCCGCTCCTCCAGCCGGGCCGGGTCCACCGCAAGCACGCGCTCGGCCACCTGCGCGGCGAACGAGGACCAGCCACCCGGCGCCGCCCCCAGGTCGACCACCGTGTCCGGGAACTCCACCTCCCGCCCCGAGACGAACTCCAGCAGCTTCACCAGCGCCCGGTTCTTGTGCAACCGCGCCGGGTCCACCTCGTACCGCCCTCCCACCCGCACCGTCCAGTCCGGCCCGTACTCCAGGACGACCGGCGCCCCCAGGCACCGGGCCGAGAGCCGCAGGTGGTGCACCCGCTCCGACTCGACCAACCGCTCCACGAACCGCCCCGTCAGATCCTTAACCTCGCGGGCCAGCTCCAGCCGCCGCCGGCCCGGCAGCCGCTTACCCTCCACCGTCCTCACCACCACCTCGTAACCCCGACGCAGCAGCCCCGCCAGCGCCAGCTCCGCCGGCGTGATCCGGGCCCGCCCGATCACCGGCAGGAACCGGTCCAGCTCCGCCCGGTAAGCGATCGAGCTTAAATCCCCATGATGCAATTCAACGCGCTCGGTCAAGTTCGACATCCCCCTAACGTTACCAAAAAGAATATCTCCCGCGCACGCCGGCCCGACCCTCCAGGGGGCTGGGCTAATGTCCCTTGAGGTGCTGGCCGATCACATGGACGTGGAGAATGATAACACCCGGCACTCGTACCGGTTCGCCCTGCGGCGGCTCGACGAGTTCCTCTCCGAGATCGTGGGCGAGGAACCGCTCCGGTGGCTGGAGGAAGCGGACGACGAGGAGATCATCGAGGTGGCCCGGCAGCTGCGCGAGCTCCTCGTGGACAAGGTCAGGAACATGGAGTTGGATCACGAGATGGGCCGCCTCTGCTGGTACGCCTTCACCAAGTCCCTGAGGGCCGTGGGACGGGACCACATGACCGTGCTCACCGTGAAGGCGCTCGGGTCGCCGGCCTCCCCGGAGATGACCGTCGAGGAGGCTCGCGAGATTTTAAGCAAGGTTGATTTGATCGAGGAGTGGGCAAAGGAAAACAAGGACGCATCCTGGTGGGCCCCGTTCCGCACCATCGTCGAGTCCGGTGTCAGCGTGATGGACCTCGTCCGCATGCGCTGGCGCGACGTCTGCCCCGGGGAGGACTGGCTGACCACCACGCCCGAGGAGCCGCGCCTCCGCGTTCACAAGTTCGAGGAAACCATCGAGTTCCCCGTGACCGAGCGCGGCCTCGACGCCCTCCGCGCCCTCGCCGACTGGGCCGAGGTGAACCCGCTGGAGTCCCCCGACCAGCCCATCCTGCTCTCACCGCAGGACAGCTACCGCTCCGAGGCCCAGCGCACCGACTCCTGGAGGGCCCGGCTCACGTACCGGTGGCGCGAGGCCCAGCGCGCCGTCCTCGGAGAGCCCCGATGGAGGATCCGCGAGCTGACCCGAGCCACCCGCATCCTGCGGCTCCCCAAGCTCGCCTCCGGCTGACCCTCCACCGACCCTTCGGGCGAATCGTTAAGGAACTCGTAACGATTCCCGGCGTTGGTGGGGCCGCCCGGATTTGAACCGGGGTCTCCGGCCCCCAAAGCCGGAAGGATAGACCAGGCTACCCCACGGCCCCGCTCCCGTGCTCGGCCCCACTCACCCACTTTTATGGTTTTCTGGCCCGAGCGGCCCCACGTTCACCTCCACCCGAGACGCCAGGTAGTGCGCCGCCTTCAGCGAGTCCGTGTACACCGCGTCGCACACCTCCTCGATCGGCGCCACCACCGGGCAGGTCCCCCGCAGCACCCGACCCTCGAACACCGCGTTCGCCGGACAGCACACGTAGCAGTCGCACCCGCGGAACCGGAACGCCTCCCCATCCACCCGGTGCGGACAGCCCGTGAACGCCAACCCCTCCCGCTCCGTCCCGAACCGCGACTCCACCAGGTCGAACACGTCCTCCCGACCCACCTCCACCCGCTCCGGATCGTCCACCCGCGGCTCCCCCGGCGTCACCCCCGGGATGTACGCCATCGCCAGCGCCCCCGACGCCGCCGCGGCCGCCCCCAGGTACTTCACGTTCGACAGCGACGGCCGCACCGGCAGCCTCAGTACCGGGATCCCGTCCACCGCCTCCCCCAGCCAGTACCCCAGCGCCGACCACTCGAAGTCGTTCCGCGGCTCGAACTCCACGACCACCTCGTACTCCGCCACCCGATTCTCCTCCAGGTGCAGCCCGTACTCCGGCACCCGCCCCGTCACCGCCGCCGCCACCGTCGCCGGCGCCCCCTCCCGGTTCGCCCGCGCCCCGAACCACGTGTTCGCCACGAAGACCGCCGACGACTCACCCCACGCCAACACGTCCCCCGGCGACGGCTGAAACCCCTGCTGATACGGCGCGCACGTGTACACCGGAGCCGCGCCCAACGACTCCAACGCCTCCAGGATCTCCCGCTGCCGCCGCTCGAACCCCTCGTCCACCTCCAGGTTCCCTTCCAGGCAGATCCCGCACGGGTTCACGCTCGTCGGCACCTCCACCCGCAACCCCTCCCCCGCCACCCGCCGCAGGAACCGCAACCCCGCGTCCCCGATCGTCCCGTACGACACCCCCGACACGTGCACCAACGCCGGCCGCACCAACCGCTCCGCCCCGAACGTCTCCCCCAACCTCACCAGCACCTCCAACAACCGCGCCTTCATCTCTCCCTCCTCACCGTCCAGAATCCGCTCCTCCTCCCGCGTCAGGTACACCGACGCCGCACCCCCCGAACCGACCCGCCGACAAGATTAAATAGACGGGCCCGAGCGCCACCTCGATGGCCCCGGCACGAGGCCGCGGCAGCTCAGCCTGGGAGAGCGCCGGACTGAAGAGGTCCCGCGGGTCATCCGCGGGACCTTGGCCATCCGGTGGGCCCGGGTTCAAATCCAGGCCGCGGCACCAAAAGCCGCAAATCGTTACGAGATTCAAAACGTTGTTTCCGAATCGCGGCCCGAGGGACCCGGCCGGTCCGCATCGTTCTCCGCTTACGCCCGGCCGGCGCGCCCCCGAGAGGTGCTCGCGGTGAACTCGGAGACCATCGAGACCATCCTTGCCAGGCTGCTCGGGGTGCTGCTGGGCAGGGGAGCGCTCCGCGGCGGTGACCGGCCGCGCGTGCGCCTCTCGGTGCCCAACGAGGGGGCGCAAAGGCTCCTCGAGGACCTGCGACGGTTCGGCGCGAGCCTGTCGGTGCGGCGGGGCAAGCGGTGGACGAGCGTGGAGTCGCGGGACGCTCGCCTCCTGAGCGCGCTGGCCGTGGCTGGCGCGTCCCCGGGCACGGGTCGAATCCCGGGCTGGGTGTTCGAGGATCCGAGCGCGGCGCGTGAGCTGCTGTCCGGGCTCTACAGCGTGCGCGGGGAGGTGCTCGGATTCGACGGGAATCGTCCCCGGCCGGTGCGGCTGGAGCTTCGGGCGCGGGCGGATCGGGAAGGTGGCCTGCTCTTCCTGGCGCTCGACGTCCTCAGGTTGCTCAACTCGCTGGGCGTGGGCGCGGAGGTGGTGGGGCTGTCTCCGGTCTCCTCCGGGCGCTACCGGTACGCCCGGATGGGGGTGCTGGTGCGCGGTCGGCGCGACCTGCTCCGGTTCCTCTCGCGGGTCCGGTTCCGCTACAATCCCCGGGAGGAGGAGCGGGCCCGGTTGGTTCTGGGGGAGCTCGCTCGGCGGGAGGCGAGGCTGTCGGCGCGGTGGCCGGCTCGGTGGAACGGGGCGGCCCGTCTCGCCGGGGACCGGGGTGCCGGCGTGGTCGTAGGCACCGGGCTGGGGTTCGAGCTCGCGGGCCCGGAGGGTCAGCGCGTTCTCACTCCAGGGGGCGAGCGGCGGTTGGGTGATCTCGAACCGGGGGATCGGGTCGTGCTGTACCCGGTGGAGGTGCCGCCGGCGGTGGATCTGCGGGGCGTGCTGTTGTCGGACGTTGGCGCCTCGGACGGTGCTCGCGGGTTCCTGCGGGACCTGGGCTTGATGCCGCTGCGGTGGGAGGATCCGGCGGTCCCGGCGCTGGCTAGGATCGTGGGCTACGCGGTGGGCGACGGTCATTTGGAGCGGGACGTGGTCAAGTTCTACGGGGAGTCGGCGGGGCTGCGCTGGCTGGAGCGAGATCTCGGGACGCTGGGCCTCTCGCCGGTGAGGTACGAGTACGGGGATCGGGACGCGGTGGAGGTGGCCGTGCACTCGGAGGGGTTCGCGGCGCTGCTGCGGGAGCTCGGGGTGCCGGAGGGCCGGAAGGCGGGTAGGGTGGAGGTGCCGGGGTGGGTTCGTCAGGGCCCGAGGAGGGTGGTGCTGGAGTTCCTGTCCGGGCTCTTCGGTGCCGATGGATGGGTGTCGGTGGCTGACGGAGGGAGGGTGAGGGTGGGCATCGCCCAGGCATCGCCGTTCGAGGACCCTCCTCGCGTTCTGCCGGAGATCAACGAGATGCTGGACGAGGTGGTCGGTGCGCGCTCGGTGGTTCTCAGGAGCCGGTCATACGAGACCTCCGAGGGCGAGCGTCGGTGGCTCTTCAGGCTGGAGCTCCGCGGCGAGCGCGCGGAGCGGTTCCTGACCCGGGTTCCCTTCGAGTACTCGCTGCGGAAGCGGGCGCGTGGGCTGTGGGCGGGCGCGTTCCTGCGGTACCGGTCCCGGGGAGGAGGGGGCTCGTTCGAGCGGTTCGTGCGGGAGCGCTGCCTGCCGGGTGGTCGGGTGGTCGATCGGGTGGTGTCGGTCAGCGCTTTAGCTCGCGGCAGACGCTGAGCTCGTGGCCGTGTTTGGAGACGGGCTTGACCTCTCGGAACAGCTCGAGGAGGTGGCCGCGGATCTCGCGGACGGCTCGGACCCAGCCGGTGAAGCCGTGGGCGATGATGGCGGTGCGGACGTGGGGTCGCTCCTCCTCCAGCTTTTTCAGGAGCTCGAGGGCGGAGGCGTAGGGTGGGTCGGCGGTGAGGAGGTCGATGGGCTCGAGCTCGCGGAGGTTGAGTTCGCGGAAGTCGGCCTCGATGATCTCGATGCCCTCGCTCTCGAGGCGTTCGCGCACGTTGGGGTGGATCTTGGCGTCGATGGCGTAGATCTCGTCGTAGCCGGCGCGGGCGGCGGCGAGTGCGGCGGCTCCGGTGCCGGTGAAGAGGTCGACGGCGCGCTCTCCCTCGGTCTTTTGGACGAGCTCGGGGAGGACGGGGTTGGGGCCGACGATCTCGCGGGCGCCGAGGACGACGTAGGGGATGTCGAGCTCGCGGCAGGTTCGGTAGATGGGGTGGTTCTCGTCGAGGATGTTCTCCCTGAGGGCGCGCTCGAGGGGGAGGTAGCGGAACTCCTCGGTCTCGTCGCGGAGGCCGGCGTTGGTGACGCTGACGTGGACGCGGGCGTCGTGTCCGTGGGCGGCGAGGTAGCCCTCGACGTAGCCTTCGAGGTACTGGCGGTTGCGGCCGCCCTTGCCCTCGACGTTGCGGCGTTGGTTGGTGAGGACGTGGATGTGGAGGGTGTCGTTGGAGACGGTGGTCACGTGGGTCCAGGCGTCGGGGTCGAAGACGGTGCGCTCGAGGGCTTTTTTGACGGCTTGGTGGGCGAGTTTCTCGGGTCGGATGGGGGGTGTCCCCCCTTGCTGGAGGTGTACTCGTGCGAGGAGTTCTCGGTGTCTCGGGTGGGTGGAAAGGGCGTGACGCCGGCGCCGGACTGCAACTGCTACCTGTTGGCGTCGGGAGGGGAGGGGTTGTTGGTGGACGTGGGGGCGACGGGTGAGGTGGTTCGGAGGGTAGGGGACGTGGAGGTCGTGGGGGTCGTGTTGACGCACGCTCACTACGATCACGCGGCGGCGGGGCCGCGGGCGTTGGAGAGGGGTTGGAGGGTGGGGGTTCATCCGGCGGAGGCGGAGGTGCTGCGGGAGGGGGACGATCGGAGGTCGGCGGCATACCTGTTCGGGGCGTCGATGCCGGCGTTCGAGCCGTCGTTCACGTTCCGGGATGGGGACGTGATCGAGGTGGGGGAGGTGAGGGTGCGGGTGCTGCACACGCCGGGGCACTCGCCGGGGAGCTGCTGTTTCCTGGTGGGGGACGTGGCGTTCACGGGGGATACGGTGTTCGGGTTCGGGCCGGGTCGGTGGGATCTGCCGGGTGGGGATCGGGAGCGGTTGTGCGAGTCGTTGGAGCGGTTGCTGGCGGTGGGGGTGGAGTCGATCTTCCCGGGGCACGGGTTCGAGGTGGTGGGGGAGGCGGAGTCGGCGATCGAGGCGGCGCTGCGGGAGGCCGAAAAAGATATTTAGCTGGGCCGGGGTGCGCGTGCCTGGGGGTGCGGCCGCAGTCTAGTCTGGTAGGACGCGGGCCTGCCGAGCCCGTGGCCCGGGTTCAAATCCCGGCGGCCGCACCACACCGGGAATCGTTACGAGATTCGTAACGATGGTGCGGTGAGGGGGCTAGGCGGCGGCGCGTCGCCGGATGCGCGTCGCCTCCCGCAGGATCCGCAGCGCCTGCAGGAGTTCCTCGCCCGCCTCGGTGATCTTCCAGCCGCTCATCATCTTCGTTCGACGGAGCACGGTGACCACCTTCTTGGCCTGGTCCAGCGTGACGTCCGCCTCCTTCAGCAGCGTCTTCGGGAACTTCGACAGCTTCTTCGCCCCGTAGCCCCGGTCCTTCAGCGTGGCCACGGCCTCCAGGAACCGGGCGGAGACCGGGGTGATCGGGTGCCTCAGCTTGAGTATTTCCATCGTCTGCCCCTTGCTCACGGCCCTTCGTAGGTGCAGGCCGGCCCGGGTCAGCGAGACGTAGCCGGTCAGCAGCTCGTCCACGATGCCCCGGGACTCGAGGCGGTCCAGGTGGTCCAGCACCTCGTGCTCCAGGAGCCCGTACCGGTTTTCCAGGTCCTCGATCAGGTCCTCGCGGGCCACGGCCTCCGGGGGGATCCGGTACACGATCTTCGCCTCGTCCCCGGTCAGGAACGGGGCCCGCTCCACGTTCTTGGCCGCCTTGGAGGCCAGCAGTCCCTTGGAGGTGATAGCCGACTTCGACACCAGTCCCTGCCGGTGCGCCTCCTCCAGCCACTCGGGCGCCGGGGCCTCGTGGCCCAGTGAGATGGTGACGGCCTTGACGGCGACGGCGCGGACGGGGGTACCGAGCTGGTGCAGCATCCGCTCGCCCTCCTCCGTCAGCACCCAGATGGGCTTGCCCTTCTCCTGACCGTAGTCGCAGACGGTCTTCTCGATGAACCCGTGCGCCTCGAGCTCCTTGAGCTCCGTGGACGGGTCGGGGTCGTGCTCCCCGTACTCCTCCACCAGCACGCGCTTGATGCGGGCGAGCGTGGGGGCGACGTTGGGGTTCTCGTCCGGGTTGTGGAGTCGGTCGATGATCTCCAGCAGCCGGAGCTCCTCCGGCCGTAGGCTGATCGGCGGGACGCCGGGGACGTCCTCACCTAGCATCTCGTAGGCGCGCAGCACGTGCTCGCCGGCCCGCGTCAGCGAGCCCTCCCAGGCGTACCCTAGTCGTTCCAGCCGCTCCATGTCCTTGGGCTCCTTCCCCTCGTCCACGGCCTTGACGTCCTCCATGATCTCCGGGGAGAGGACGACGTGCATGGCTGGGACGGCCTTCTCCAGGGCGAACTTGACCTCCCGGCCCAGGGCCGTCAGCGTGTAGGTTCGCCCCCCGTCGATGGGGGGCGAGATCACGAGCAGCCGCATCGCCTCGAGGGCGTGGAGGACGTTGTCCGGGATCCCCAGCGTTTCCCGGTACTTGATGAGCGCCTTGGCGGTGCCGGGGCCGGGGGGCAGTCGGGCGATGACGCCGGAGACGTCCTGGGTCACGTAGAGTCGCGGGGTGGCCTTCAGGTAGGCGTTCAGAATCAGCTCGCCGGCCTCCGTGAGCTCCTCTCCCTCGGCCAGGCCGCGCTCCTCCAGCAGTTCGCTCCACTCCTCGGGGACGGCGGACAGGGACGAGTGCTTGAGCGCGAGGATGGTGTCCGAGCCCACCCACCGCTCGTGGGGCCACTCGTGCGGGTCGGCGTCCAGCGTCTCCACGGCTCGCTCCGCCGCCTCGGCGGCGAGCCGGCCCGCCTCCGTGAGCTCCCACTCGTTGGGGCCAACCCGCCGCATCAGGCCCTGCAGTTCGAGCTCGAGGAGCCTTCTGGGGACGATCTCGGTGGTCGTCTCCGCCTCCTCCGCGATCTCCCGGGCCTCCTCCCTACCGGCTCGCTGGACCGTGAGGAGCACGTCCGCGTGATCCCGCAGGAGGAGCAACCGCTCGCCCTGCGGCCCGGTCGACGGCCCTTATAAAAACCTATCGAGGGTGGACTGCCGGTCGCGCCTGAGGGCGCGTAGCGCCGCGCGTGCGGGACCATCCAGGCGCTCGCGGAGGGTCTCCAGCAGCTCTCCGTGGTCGTCCGTCCTCATCACCTCCTCCGCCCTCCGGACGGCCTCCCGGATCACCCAGGCCCCGAGCGGGGCGGAGTACTCCCGGCGGACGACTCGGATGACCGTGATCCCGAACTGTCGACCGAGGTCCCGGCACGCCTCCAGGGCCCCAACCCGGGCGGCGTAGTACGCGCCGCCGGTCTCCTCGGGCTCGCGTTCCCGGCTCACCTCCGCGTCGCGGAGCACCGTGACCCGCTCGCGGTCGGACCAGGGGGCGCCGGGCTCGTACACCTCAATGAGCTCGTACGAGAGGGGCTCGGGTCGTAGGATCACCCACATCTCGTTGCCGAAGAGCTCTCCGTGGAGCAGTCGGTAGTCGTCGCCCGGGGGCAGCTCTCGGACGGTGCGCTTGAGGTGGTCGGAGACGATCGAATCAACGGCCGCGACGCTCCATCGAGTGGGGACGAGGCGGCGGTCGGCTGGGCGTCCGAGCAGGCCCAGGGAGAGGGCTCGGGCGATGTACCCCTCGTCGAACCCGCGCTCGTAGAGCTCGATCACCGCCCGCTCGGCCTTCAACTCGTCCTCGTGGACCCGCTCGAGGTGGCTCGGGACGCGCGGGGTCCCGTCCAGCTCGAGTCGCCCGTCGACGAGCGGTCCGAGGAAGGGGGCCGTGCGGGTGGGGTCGCTGAGTCGGCGCTCGACGTGGAGGGTGCTCTCGACGGGGCGGGCGGAGACCGTGGCCTCGATCTCTTCGTGGGAGAGGTCGGGGGTCTCGCGCACGTGCCTCCGCTCGCTGCGCTTGCGGAAGGTGAGGGCGCGGAGCTCGAGGAGCTCGTCGTAGGGGAGACGGGCCAGCGCCCGGCCCTCGTCGGGGATGTCCCGCTCGCCGACGCCGGGGGCCAGGCGGACGCGTGGGTACCCGCGCCACGAGACGTGGACGGTGAGGGTGTACCCGTCCAGGTCCCGGTGCCGGGATAGTCGCTCGCGGACCTCGCGCAGCGCGGCCAGGTACACGCACTCGTCCCGGCCGCACCAGCCGCGGCCCCGGCACCTCGGGCACAGGCCTCCCATGGTCGTTCACTCCCGACCGCGCGCTGGGTCGCGGTCTCGTAATGGTTTAATTCGAGCTGCGGTCGTGGTCTCGCGGGGTGTTGGAGTTGTCGGTGGAGAAGGTTTCGACCGGTATTCCCGGGATGGACGACGTGCTGAACGGGGGGATCCCGGAGCGGAACGCGGTGCTGTTGACGGGAGGTCCGGGCACGGGGAAGACGATCTTCTCGCAGCAGTTCATCTGGTCCGGGCTGGAGGAGGGCGAGCCGGGCGTGTTCGTGACGCTGGAGGAGCACCCGGTGCAGGTGCGGAAGAACGCGGAGGGGTTCGGCTGGAACTTTCGGGAGTACGAGCAGGAGGGGATGCTGGCGGTCGTGGACGCGTTCACGGCGGGGATCGGGAAGGCGAGCGAGTACGAGAAGTACGTGGTGAAGGACCCGACGGACATCAGCGAGCTGACGGGGGTGATCCGGAGGGCGGTGGAGGACGTTGACGCGAAGCGGGTGGCGATCGACTCGGTCACCCCGCTGTACATGGACAAGCCGAGCGTGGCGCGGCGGATCATGTTCCGGTTGAAGCGGATGCTGGCGGGGCTGGGGTGCACGACGATCCTGGTGAACCAGATCGCGGCGCACGAGCGGGGGTTCGGCGGGCCCGGCGTGGAGCACGCGGTGGACGGGATCATCCGGCTGGACCTGGACGAGGTGGGCGGGCGGCTCTGGAGGTCGCTGATCGTGTGGAAGATGCGGGGCACGGCGCACAGCATGTACCGGCACCCGTTCGAGATCAGTGACGAGGGGATTCGGGTGGATCCCGACAAGGTCTTCGACAAGAGCAGCGGCCAGGTGCGAGAGATCCCGGAGGAGTGATCACCCGGGCAGGCCGAACCGGAGCAGGGCCGCGACACCTCCCAGCTCCATCAGCCGCTCGCCCCACTCGTGCTCGGTGCTCACGATGAGCACGTCGCCGCCCGTGCGCTCCACGTACTCCACGAGCTCGCGCACGTCCTCGTCCCCCTCCACCATCGCCCGCCGGAAGACCTCGTCGGCGATCAGCAGCGTCTCGACGGCGCCGAACTCCGCCGCCCGCTTGCAGTCCTCCAGCCCGTAGGCGACCGTGTCGTCCCCGCGGCCGATCCGCTTGAACACCTCCTCCACGTGCCGGGCCTCCTCGGCGACGCGGGACTCCTCCACCACCCGCTCCACCGCGCCGCGCCGGATCATCTCGACGAGGCCCGACTCGTCGGCCGATCCGGTGTCCTCCACCGCCGGGTTGATCCCGCGCTCCTCCCGGAGGAACTCCGCGAACTCCTCCTTCACGAACCCGGGCCCGCCGACGACCAGGTGCTCGACGCCCTCCTCCTTCATCACCCGCTCGATCTCGTCCGCGAGCCGGTGGAAGAACTCGCGGAGCTCGGCGCGACGGTCCCCGCCCCGCTTACCGGGCACGTTGTGTCGAACGCGGGCCACCACGTCGAGCCCGTAGTCCCGGACGATCCCCAGCGTGCCCTCCCCCGCGTCGACGGCGACCAGCAGCACGGGCGGCCGGGACATCTCCGCCTCCTCGAGCCGCTCCAGGTCCTTCCGGTCCCACTCCTCCTTCACCACCTTGATCCGCTTGCCCGTGGTGACGTTGATCGTGTGGTGGGAGCCGGACTCGGGCCCGTGCTCGATGATCCCCTTGATCCGGAGCCGGTTGGAGTACTTGTCGAACTCCGTGTCCTCGACGCGGACGCCCAGGTACACGGGCCGCCGCTCGCCCTTGTCCCGTCGGATCGTCTCGGCGCGCTCGTCCTTCACCCGACGCCGCTCCAGGGCGAACACGAGGTCGCCCTTCCGCACGATGTGGTACAGGTGCCAGAGATCGTCCAGCGTCTCCGGTAGGACCTCCACGTATCCCTTATCCAGGTCCTTCTCCAGGATCTTCACGCTCACCACCCCGCTTCAGGAGCTCCTCGAACACCTCCAGGTACTCGGGGCCCAGCTCCCGGGCCGTCTCCCGGGCCGATCGCACGAACTCCCGGTAGCCCCGGAACCCCACCCGAGCGTACTCCAGGGCCTGCAGGGCCATGTCCAGCACGTCCGCCAGCTTCGCCGCCTTCGCCTCCTCCGACTCCAGCCGCTCGAACTCCCGCCAGAGCCTCAATAACTCGTCGTCCAGCAGCTCCCGGGCGGCCCGCTCCTCGGCCCGGCGCTTCGCCTCCCCGTACACCCGGCTGGCCTCGGCGTCCAGGTCGAGGGCCACCGCCTCCGGTAGGTCGTGGACGAGCGCTAGGAGGACGGCCCGCTCCGGGTCCACGTCCACGCCGCGCTCGCGGAGTCTCCTCGACACCTCCCAGGCGAGCATCGCGGCCCCGAAGGAGTGCTCCGCCACGCTCTCCACGGCGCCGCGCGGGACGCCGCGCACCAGCCAGCCCGTCCTCAGCACCCGCTTCAGCCGGTAGATCGCCCTCAGGTCCAACGTCCGGGCCCCTGGGGGGCTGTTCATGGGTCGTAGTGAGCTGCTCGCCGGGGTCGAGCTGTCCACCTCGGTCGTGTTCGGGGTGGTGGCCGGCTGGGTGCTCTCCCGGCACGTGCACTCTCGGACGTTAAAGGCGCTCCTGCCCGCGCTGGGCGCGGTGATCGGGTTTTTCGCCGGGATACTCCGCCTCGCGCGGGGGCTGTCGGAGGCGTGAAGCGGGCCGAGGTGGAGGAGGTGCCGCGGCTGGAGCGGGGGCGGTTTCGCGTCGCCGTGGTGGGTCCGGAGAACGCGGGGAAGTCGACCCTCGTGAACGCGCTCCTGGGCCGGGCCGTCGCCGAGGTCTCCGAGGTGCCCGGCACGACGAAGTCGGTCTCCGGGTACCGGTGGTCGCGGCGGGACGTGCCCCTGTACGTGTTCGACACGATGGGACTCGCGGACGAGCGAGGGCGTCGGAGCCGCCGGGGCGTCACGGCGGAGGACGTGGTGGAGCGGCTGGGGGGTTACGACCTGGCCCTGTTCGTGGTGGACGTCACCAAGCCCCTCGGCCCCGAGGCGCTGCGGGCCCTGCACGTGATCAAGCACGCGGCCGACCTGGAGACGCTCCTCGTCGCGAACAAGATCGACCTGCTGGAGGAGGGGGAGCTGGAGGAGCGGCTGAGGGAGCTCCGCCGGCGGACGGGGCACCGGCCGATTCCCGTCTCGGCGCTGAGGGGGGACGGGCTGGATCGGTTGCTGAGCGAGATCGAGCGGCGGGTGCGGCGGAAGCGTCGGGTGCTCGCGTCGTCGCCCCGGTGAGCGGTAAGGCTATCATCACGGGCGGGCTGCGGCCCCGAGGGGGGAGTGCCCGGTGACCGTGCTCAGGTCGGTGGACGAGCTGCGGGAGCTTAACCCGTTCGCGGTCGTGGGTGCCGGTGGCGGCGGGGAAAAGTTCGCGTCGCTGCCGACCGTGGAGGTCGTGGGGTTCCTGGACGACGATCCCAGCAAGGCGGGGATGAGGATCGCCGGGGTGGAGGTGACGAACGACTTCGAGGAAGCGGTGAGGGACGCCCGCTCCGTGGCGATCATGCTCCCGAAGGGGGCGGAGCACCGGGCGCTCGAGCTGGCGGTGGAGTCGATCCGACGCGGGCTGAACGTGGTGACCTCCTTCCGATCGCTCCCGCTGGACGAGTACCCAGCGCTCGTTCGGCTGGCCCGGGAGCGGGGCGTGCGGATTCTGGAGCTGAGCCCGCGGTTGGACGTGGTTCGGGAGGTGGCGGGGGACGCGCCGGAGCGGTGCACGGAGTGCGTTCCGAAGAAGGACGCGCCCGAGGCGGACGTGCCCACGGTGTTCGTCGGGGGTACCTCGCAGGAGTGCGGGAAGCGGACGACGACGCTGAAGCTGGCGGAGGGGCTGAGGTCGCTGGGTTACGAGGTGGCGACCGTGGGCACGGGCGAGTTCGCGGCGCTGGAGGCGGACGTGGGGTTTCGGGCGGGTTCCCTCTCCGTGATGGACGTGGCCTCCGCCGTCGCGCACGCCGTGGACCACGTGGCGGAGGAGAGGGACCCCGACGTGGTCGTAGTGGAGGGGCAGTCCTCACTGACCGAGCGTCGTAATCCTCACCCACGACCCCTGTACCTGGGGATCCTGCTGGGGTGCCGTCCCGACGCGGTCGTCGTGTGTCACCGGCCCAACCACCCGTTCCGGTACCCGCGCGGGGTGGTGGACGAGATCCGCGCGATCCTGTCCCTGGTTCCCAACGTTAAGATCGCGGCCGTAAGCTTGAACCCGAGGAACCTCGAGGAGCCCGTGGAGGACTACGCGCGCCGGCTGCGGGCCAGGGTTTGGCGAGCGCTGGGGTCGCGGGTCCCCGTCAGGGACCCGGTGAGGGAGCCAGAGGAGCTGGCCCGGGACGTTCTGAGGGCGCTGGGACTGGAGGGTCGGGGGTCCTGAGTTGTTCCGCCTCCTGCGGCGCCTCCTGACCGGGTCGGAGGATCAGGAGGCCGAGCCGCTGCCCCCGGATCTGGAGGAGGAGAGGGAGCCGACTCTCAAGATCGTGGTCTCGCGCGTGACCGACGCCTCGGAGTTGGACGAGTTGATCGAGGAGCTGTACGACGGCAACGTGCTGATCCTGGACCTGGGCCCGCTGATGAGGCGTGGCGAGCACGAGCGGGCGGTTCGGGAGCTTAAGCGCACCGCGATCGGGCTGGGTGGGTTTATAGGCGTCATCCGCGACACGGTCGTCCTGGTCACTTCGGACAACGTTGAGATCGAGAAGAGGGGGTAAGCGTTGGCCAAGCCCACGATCGTCCTGATCGGCGGCGCGTCCGGCGTGGGCACGTCCACGATCGCTCGCGAGGTCGCGCGCCGGTTGGACATCACCCACCTGATCGAGACGGATCACCTCCGGGAGGTGCTGCGCGGGGCGATCGACGAGGAGTACGCGCCGACCCTCCACATGTCCTCGTACAACGCGTACCGTGCGCTCCGGATCCCGAGCCACATGATCCCCGAGGAGTTCGAGGACCGCGTGATCGCGGGCTTCCTGGACCACGCATCCATGGTCAAGCCGGCCATCGACATGGTGATCAAGCGGGCCGTGGAGGACGCGAGCGACCTCGTCATCGAGGGCGTGCACATCGTGCCGGGCCTTATCTCGCCGGACGATTACCCGTACGCGGACGTGCACATGGTGATCCTGTACGCGGACGAGGACGAGCACCGGGAGCGGTTCGTCAAGCGGGCCATGGAGAAGGGGCGCGGCGGCCGGCACCTGGAGTACTTCCGGCAAATTCGAGTGATCCACGACTTCCTGATCGAGGCCGCGGAGGAGCACGGGATCCCGGTGATCAAGAACGACGAGATCGAGCGGACCGTGCAGGAGGTGATGGCCGTCGTCCGCAAGGTCACCCGGCTGATTCGGTCCGTGCACCCGATCGAGGACTCGATCAAGGAGGCGAGGATCCTGCGCGAGCACAACTGCAGGATGATGGACGTCGGCTTCCCCATCCCCGGCAAGCGGGACGTGCTCAAGGTCACGTTCCACCGGGACCCCGTGGACGAGTGGCGGGAGATCCTGGATCGGGAGGAGAGCCGGGACTATTTCGAGCACCTGCACTCGGCCTCGGACGACGTGCACTACCACCGGGTCACGGCGCCGGACGAGAAGGCGCTGAAGCGGGCGCTGGAGGCGCTTAAGGAGGCGGGGATCGAGGTGGAGGAGATCGAGCCGGGGAGTGACCGGGATTGAGCGAGAAGCCGGATGGTGAGGGCGGCGGGTCCGAGGAGGGTGACGGTGAGTCGTTCCGGTACCAAATGGAGGTGTCCGACCAGGAGTGTCCGGTTTGCGGTCGGAAGGCGCTGCGGGTTTACGGGAGGGTGGACGAGATCCCGCACTTCGGCCGGGTGCTGGAGCAGTTCATCCAGTGCGAGGCGTGCGGGTACCGGATCTCCGACGTGATGTGCCTGGAGGAGCGCGATCCGGCGGAGTACCGGTACCGGGTGAACTCCCCGGACGACGTCAAGGTTCGCGTGATCCGGTCGCCCTCCGGCTTCCTGGAGATCCCGGAGCTGGGGGTCAAGGTTCGGCCGGGGCCAGCCGCCGAAGGGTTCGTGTCGAACGTGGAGGGGGTCCTGCGCCGGATCAAGGCGCACGTGCGGATGGCGGCGAAGTGGGCGGACCGAGAGGAGGCCCGGGAGCGGGCCCGGGAGATCCTGGACCGGATCGAGGCCGCGCTGTCCGGGGAGGATGAGATCACCCTCGTGCTGAAGGATCCCTACGGTCACTCGGCCATCGTCCCGGAGAACGAGGAGAAGCTGGAGGTCCGGCGGTTGGAGGAGGATGAGGTAAGGCGGCTGCGGAGCCTGATCCTAAGGGGCTCGCTCCAGGGTCGGGAAACTTTCTAATTCCACTCGCGGAGCCGCCGCGTTCCTCGGGGATCCGCGGCCGGGGGGAGCTCGCGTTGAACCTCAGGCCTCAGCGCAGGATGGCCGCGGAGATCCTGAAGTGCGGCGTGCACCGCGTGTGGATCGACCCGGACCGGCTGGACGAGGTCGCGCAGGCGCAGACCCGGGAGGACATCCGACGCCTCATCAAGGAGGGCGCGATTCGGAAGAAGCCGATCAAGGGACAGTCCCGCGTGCGCGCCCGGAAGCGGCACGAGCAGAAGAAGAAGGGGAGGAGGCGTGGACCGGGTCGCCGGAAGGGCGCGAAGGGCGCCCGGATGCCGAAGAAGCGGCTCTGGATCCAGCGGATCCGGCCGATCCGACGCAAGCTGCGGGAGCTGCGAGACTCGGGCAAGATCGACCGGAGCACGTACCGGAAGCTGTACCTGATGGCCAAGGGCGGGTACTTCCGAGACACCTCTCACCTGCTCCAGTACATAGAGGAAAACGATCTGTGGAAGAAGTGAAACGGAGGTGATTTCCGATGGCGACCGGGCCGCGCTACCGGGTACCGTTCCGTCGGCGCCGGGAGGGCAAGACCAACTACTACAAGCGGCGGGAGCTGCTGAAGGCCGACGCCCCGCGGCTGGTGGCTCGGAAGACGCTGAACCACAACATCGCCCAGATCATCGACTACGCCCCGCAGGGAGACGTGACGCTGGCCTCGGCTCACTCCATCGAGCTCCGGAACAAGTTCGGGTGGAAGGGCCACTGCGGTAACACGCCGGCCGCATACCTGACGGGATACCTCTGCGGACTTCGTGCCCTGAACCGGGGGATCGAGCGGGCGGTCCTGGACATCGGGCTGCACCGTCCCGTCCGGGGAGCCCGGGTCTTCGCGATCCTGAAGGGGGCGCTCGACGCGGGCCTGGAGGTGCCGCACGGGGAGGAGGTGCTGCCTCCGGAGGACCGGATCCGGGGCGAGCACATCGCCAACCTGGCCCGGCAGATCCGGGAGGAGGACCCGGAGGAGTACGAGCGACGGTTCTCCAAGTACCTGGAGCGGGGGCTGCGGCCGGAGGAGCTGCCGGAGCACTTCGAGGAGGTGAAGGCTAAAATCGAGGAGGAGGTCGGCTCCGGATCGTAAAGTCGGTCGGGGGTGTGAGCCGTGGGCGCCCCCAGGAGCCTGGAGGAGTGGGAGCCCAAGACGAAGCTGGGTCAGATGGTGAAGGAGGGCGAGATCAAGACGATCGACGAGGTGCTGGCCCAAGGCTGGCGGATCATGGAGCCGGAGATCGTGGACTGGCTGCTGCCGGACCTGGAGGAGGAGGTGTTGGACGTCAACATGGTCCAGAAGATGCACAAGTCCGGTCGGCGGGTTCGGTTCCGCGTGACGGTCGTGGTGGGGAACAAGGACGGGTACGTCGGCGTGGGTCAGGGCAAGGCCCGTGAGGTGGGTCCGGCGATCCGGGCCGCGATCGACCGGGCCAAGCTGAACATCATCAAGGTGCGGCGCGGGTGCGGTAGCTGGGAGTGCGGGTGCGGTCGACCGCACTCCGTGCCGTTCGAGGTCACGGGCAAGTGCGGTAGCGTCCGGATCACGCTGAAGCCCGCCCCACGGGGCACGGGCCTGGTGGCGGGCGAGGCGGCGCAGAAGGTGCTCGAGATGGCGGGCATCGAGGACGTGTGGACGAGGACCACGGGCGGCAAGGGTAAGGGTGAGACGCGGACGACGATCAACTTCGCGAAGGCCACGTTCGACGCGCTGCGGAACCTGATCTACATGCGGATGCGGCCCGAGGAGGCGGAGCGCCTCGGCATCGTGAGCGGCAGCGCCGAGGAGGGGGCGTAAACGGTGGCGGAGGCCGGCAAGGTGCCCACCGGTCGGGTGGAGCTGGAGAAGCCGGAGACCGCGAGCGAGGCGGCGAGGAAGCGCGCGGAGACGGGTGAGGGCGTCAAGGTCAGCCCGGACGCCCGGGAGTACGAGCGCGCCACGAAGCGCCTCGCGGTGGTTCGGGTTCGCGGTCGGGTCGGGGTGCGGTACGACATCGAGGATACCATGCGGATGCTCAAGCTGCTGCGGCGGAACTGGTGCGTGCTCATCGACGACCGACCCAGCTACCTGGGCATGCTGCAGAAGATCAAGGACTACGTGACCTGGGGCGAGGTCAGGCCGGAGGTCGTGGCCGAGCTGCTCCGGAAGCGGGGCGAGCTGGAGGGCGGTAAGCCCGTGACGGACGAGTACGTCGCCGAGCACACGGACTACGACGGTATCGACGAGTTCGCGGAGGCGTACTGCAACTTCGAGGCCGAGCTGGACGACATCCCGGGGCTGAAGCCGTTCTTCCGCCTGCACCCGCCGCGTGGCGGTTACGAGCGCGGCGGGATCAAGAAGCCGTTCGTGCTCGGGGGTGCGCTGGGGTACCGGGGTGAGCACATCAACGACCTGCTGATGAGGATGATCTAGGGGGAGCCCGACCATGGTCGTTCGCCGGAGGAAGAAGTCGCCGAAGAAGTACCGCGGGTCGCGCACGCACGGTGGCGGACACCACCGGAATCGAAGCGGGGCCGGCAACCGAGGAGGCCGAGGAATGGCGGGTTCACACAAGCACAAGTGGTTCCACGTGATCAAATACATGCCGGATCACTTCGGGAAGCACGGGTTCAACCGGCCCCCGAAGGTCGTGCGGGAACCCAACACGATCAACGTGGGCGACCTGGACGCCCTGGCAGATCGGCTGCTCGAGGAGGGGATCGCGGAGAAGGAGGACGAGAGGATCGTCATCGACGTCACCGACGAGCGGATGAAGCGGTTCGGCGGCCCGTTCGACAAGGTGTTGGGCGGCGGTCAGGTCAAGCGGCCTCTCGTCGTCAAGGCCCCGGAGTTCACGGACCGGGCCGTGGAGAAGCTGGAGGAGGCCGGTGGTGAGGCGGTGACGCTCGAGTCCGGCGGGTCCGAGGAGGAGGCCGAGGCGTAGCGCCCTCATTTTTTTCTCTAAAAAGCCGCCCCTGGGTGGTAAGCGTTGTCCGAGGAGTGGCTGGAGCGGCTCCGGCCGATCCTCGAGCGCATGCCGGAGGTGAAGGTGCCGAAGAGGCACGTCCCGTTCAACGAGAAGCTGTTCAAGTACACCGGACTCCCGCTCCTGGCGTACTTCGTCCTGTGCGAGATCCCCCTGTACGGGATGGCCCCGCAGGCCGTGGATTACTTCGCGAACCTGAGGGCCGTCATGGCGGGCAGCTTCGGGTCCCTGCTCACCCTGGGTATCGGGCCGATCGTGACCGCCTCCATCCTGCTGCAGCTGCTCGTCGGCGGTGACCTCCTCAAGCTGGACCTCACGGACCCGGAGGACCGGCGCCTGTTTCAATCCCTGCAGAAGTTCCTGGCCATCCTGCTCTGCTTCTTCGAGGGCGCCATGATGGTGTTCAGCGGGGCCGTGCCCCCGGCTGAGCCCAGTCTGCTGCTCGAGATCCTGCTCATCCTGCAGCTCGCGCTCGGCGGCATCCTCGTGATCTTCCTGGACGAGGTCGTGAGCAAGTGGGGAATCGGCTCGGGCGTGGGCCTGTTCATCGTCGCGGGCGTGTCCTCCCAGATCGTGATCGGAACGTTCAACCCGCTCCCCAGCCCGCAGCAGCCGGGACGACCGGCGGGCGCCCTGTGGGCGTTCCTGCAGACCGCGCTGCAGGGCTCGCCCGACTGGACCCTGCTGGCCCCCGTGCTAGGCGCGCTGATCACGTTCTTCGTCGTCCTGTACGTGGAGGGCATGCGGGTCGAGATCCCGATCGCGTTCTCCGGGATCCGGGGCGCCCGGGGCCGGTTCCCGGTCCGCCTGCTCTACACGTCCAACATCCCCGTGATCCTGGCGACGGCGCTGTTCATGAACATCCGACTCTGGGCGCTCGCCTTCCAGCGGATGGGCGTTCCCATCCTCGGCAAGCTGGACCCGCGCGGCCAGCCCGTCTCCGGCCTGGTGTACTACCTCTCGCCGCCCAACAGCATCGTGAAGACGCTCTCCGACCCGCTGCAGGCGCTCGGGTACACGATCGCGATGGTCGTGACCTCCACGTTCTTCGCCGTCCTGTGGGTCGAGCTGACGGGCATGGGCCCGAAGGACATCGCCGAGCACCTGCACCGGGCCGGGCTTCACATCCCGGGCTTCCGTCGGGACGTGCGCGTGCTGGAGAAGCGACTGCGGCGCTACATCTACCCGGTGACCGTGATGGGTGGCGCCTTCGTCGGGCTGCTGGCGGCGGGTGCGGACCTGCTGGGGGCCCTGGGTGGTGGTACGGGCGTCCTGCTGACCGTGTCCATCCTGTACAACATGTATGAAGAGATCAAGCAGGAGCGGCTGATGGAGGCTCACCCGGTGGTGAGGAAGTTCCTGGAGCGAACCCTGCGGTAGGGGGTGCCCCCGATGGGTAAGGTGGTGATCGCGACGGGCGTGCCGGGCGTGGGCGCGACGACGGTCACGAAGCGGGCGGTCGAGGAGCTGGAGGGCTTCGAGCACGTGAACTACGGGGACGTGATGCTGGAGATCGCCCGGGAGGAGGGCCTCGTCGAGCACCGGGACGAGATCCGGAAGCTGCCGGCCGAAAAGCAGCGGGAGATCCAGCGGCTCGCCGCCCGGAGGATCGCGGAGATGGCGGAGGAGCGGGAGGGCGTCGTCGTCGACACCCACTGCACGATCAAGACGCCGGCCGGGTACCTGCCGGGACTGCCGGAGTGGGTGCTGGAGGAGCTGGACCCGGACATGATCGTGCTCATCGAGGCGGACCCGGACGAGATCATGATGAGGCGGATCAAGGACGCGGAGGAGCGGCAGCGAGACTACGACCGGGCGCACGAGATCGAGGAGCACCAGGAGGTGAACCGGATGGCCGCGTTCGCCTACGCGGCCAAGACGGGGGCCACGGTGAAGATCATCGAGAACCACGACGGAGAGCTCGACCGGGCCGTGAGGGAGTTCGTCGAGTCCGTCCGGTCCCTGTAGGGTGGTGCCCGTGGACTGGGGCGCCCTCGCCCGACACTTCTACCCGCTCGTGGACCCCTTCCTCCGGTACTTCGGCCCGGCCCTGGGCATGCTCGTCGCGGCCGCCATAGTCATCTTCTTCATCGACGTGGTGTACGAGCTCGTCATCGGCCGGGAGGAGCTGGAGCGGATCCAATCGAAGGTGAACGAGGTTAAAAAATACCAGCGGGAGCTCGAGAAGGCCAAGATGCTGGGGGACCTGGAGCGCGTTCGAGAGCTGGAGGAGCGGATCCGGAACCACGCGCAGGAGACGTTCGAGATCCAGTCCCGGGTCATGATGAAGAACCTCAAGGCCATGTTGATCACGTTCCCGCCCATCATCGTGATCATCTACACGCTCGAGTACCGGCTCGCGCACTGGACGCTCAAGCTCCCCTTTTACGTGCCCCTCGTGGGGCGTGAGATCGGTCCCGTGGGCTGGTACATCCTGTGCGCAACCGTCGTCTCCCTTCCCCTCAAGCCTTTAGCCGAGCTGCTGGTGTCCCGGGTGCGCGGGGGTGGGTAACCGTGCCCGAGCCTCGGTACCGCTCCCGATCCCGCCGGCGGGTGTACAAGCGGACGCCCGGAGGACGCACCGTGATCCACTTCGAGAAGAAGATCCCGAACTGGCCCAAGTGCGGCGCCTGCGGCCGGCGGCTGAACGGCGTGATCCGAGGCCGCAACATCGACTTCCGGAAGACGCCGAAGACCCAGAAGCGCCCCAACCGACCCTACGGCGGCGTGCTCTGCCCGGAGTGCATGCGGAAGCTGATCAAGGACAAGGTCCGGTACAAGTTCTGGCGGCAGAAGCGCGAGCAGCCGTGGCTGCCACCGCTGCCCGGTGAGGAGCCGCCGGAGCCGGCCGAGGAGGAGTCAGAGGAGTAGACGGGGTGCTTCCCGATCGGCGTTGTCATCACCATCGGTGGCCCGCCGGGCTCCGGCACCACCACCATGGCCCGCCGCCTCGCCGAACACTTCGGACTCCGACACGTGTACGCCGGCCAGATCTTCCGGGAGATGGCGAGGGAGCGGGGAATGACCCTGGAGGAGTTCTCCCGGCTCGCCGAGGAGGACCCGGAGATCGACCTGGAGATCGATCGGAGGCAGCGCGAGGCCGCGGAGGAGGGGGACGTGG
Organism: Methanopyrus sp.; assembly: GCF_053997775.1. NCBI lineage: Archaea > Methanobacteriati > Methanobacteriota > Methanopyri > Methanopyrales > Methanopyraceae > Methanopyrus > Methanopyrus sp. The sequence continues at coordinate 70,314 of NZ_JBMXXF010000031.1, read as the reverse complement.
TGCTGGAGGGACGCCTCGCCGCGTTCGTCGCCGCCGGCGAGCTCGAGCACGTTCAGGGTCCGGACCTGGCCGACGTTAAGATCTGGTTGAAGGCACCCCTGGACGTCCGGGCGGAGCGCATCGCGCGCCGCGAGGGTATCTCGGTGGAGGAGGCGAAACGCCGAATCCGGGAGCGCGAGCGGAGCGAGCTCAAGCGGTACCGGGAGATCTACGGCGTCGACCCCACGGACCTCACCATCTACGACCTGGTGCTCGACACCGCCGGGTGGAACGAGGACGAGACGTTCGAGATCCTCAGGGCGGCGGTAAAACCGGTGGTGAAGCGGGATCGATCATGAGGGTGGGCGTGATCGGGGGCACCGGGTTCCGGCCCGGGCACCCCGAGGGCACCCGCACCGTCGACACCCCGTACGGCCGCGTCCGGGTGGAGATCACCCGACTGGGGGACCGCAGGGTCTACTTCATCAACAGGCACGGGCGGGGCCACGAGCGTCCGCCGCACCGGATCGAGTACCGGGCGATCGTCTGGGCGCTCAGGGAGATGGGCGTGGAGAGGATCCTGGCCACCAACTCGGTGGGCGTGATCAACGCGGACGAGTACGAGCCCGGGGATCTGGTCCTGCCGGTCGACTTCCTGGACTTCACGAAGAGCCGCCCCACCACCTTCTATGACGACAAGGTGGTGCACGTGGACGTGACCGAGCCCTACTGCCCGGAGCTTCGGAGGGCGCTCCGGGAGGCGGCCGAGGAGCTCGGGCTCGAGCTCAAGGAGGGGGCGGTGTACGTGGCCACCGAGGGCCCGAGGTTCGAGACGCCGGCCGAGATCCGAGCCTTCGCCCGGCTCGGCGGCGACGTCGTGGGCATGACCGGGTTCCCGGAGGTCGTGCTCGCCCGGGAGCTCGAGCTGTGCTACGCGACCGTGTGCATCTGCACCAACTACGCGGCCGGGGTGGACGAGCGGCGACGGACGGTGGACGAGGTGTTCGAGCTGGTCGAGCGGCTGCGGCCCCAGGTGGTCCGGTTGATCGAAGCCGCGATCGATCGGATCCCGGAGGAGCGGAACTGCCCGTGCGCCCGGGCGCTGGAGGGCGCCGAGGTATGAGCGATCGGCCGGAGGAGCGGCTGAGGTCGCTGCGGCTGATCCCGGACGATTACACGGTCCGTCCGCTGGCGCTCCGGTACCTGAAGAGGCTGGAGGATGATCACCCCGAGCTTCTGGAGGACGTCGTGCGTGAGGCGCTCGAGATCGCCCGGGAGGAGGGCCACTACGAGGTTCGGGCCGAGACGCTGAGGAAGGCGTACGCGAGGGTGAAGGGGATCAGCCTGGAGGAGGCGCGCCGGGAGTTCTTCCCGAAAGCGCTTAAATGAGTCGACCCGACCCCGGAAGCGGCCGGGCGCGGCGGCCCGCCGGAGAACGATGACGGCGGGCGGAACCCGCCCGGTACACGCAGCCGGCGGGGCGGAGGCGGCCGGTCGCGTCGGCCGACCGTGACCGCCCCGTCCTTTGGGCCGGGCACAGCCGCGTCACCCCTCAGAACGTGAGTAGGTCGGCCGCCCCCTCCAGCTCCTTGCGGCACTCATCGCACGCGATCCGCCCCGTCACGCTGACCACGTCGTACCGGGACGGTGCCAGCCGGGCGTAGTACACGTTCGGCTTCTTCCCCAGGATCCCGCGCGCGAGCGACGACAGCAGCTCCCGGAGCTTGGACTCGAACACCTCCACGTCCTCCCGGACCAGGTTCCGAGTCTCCAGCGAGACCCCCACGCAGCCGCACGGCATCGCGAACACCGTCAGCTGCAGCACGCCCACGGGCTTCCCCAGCAAGTTCGACAGGCGCGACTCGGCCCGCCGCCGGGCCTCAGTCAGCCTCGACGGTTGCAGGCCGGCCGGCATCCGTCAACCCGCCCCGGTAACTCACGGCCCGCTCCGCCAGCCGCTCGCAGAACCCGCACTCCGAGCACCTCTGATCGCACCGACCGGCCCGCTCCAGCAGCCCGTCGAGCTCCCGGTTGTCCAGGTGAACCAGGTGCCGCAGCGTGGTGGGACAGTCCAGGATGTCGAGCAGGTTCCCATCGTACCGGCGCCGCAGGTACGCCCTCACCGCGCGCCGGATCCACCGGATCGAGTTGGCGCGCCCCGCGATCTTGAACGAGTCCACCCCCAGCCTCCGGTACTCGTCCACGTCCTCCGGACGCACGAACGGCTGCTGCACCAGCAGCGTCGGGTTGTTCAGCCGCTCCGAGACGCACCGGACGTAGTACGAGTCCTCCATGACCCCCGCCTCGGAGCGGGTTGCGTGGGAGAACAGGCAGAAGTGGTACGGCCGGTACGGGCAGTCGGGCAGGCACCCCTCGTTTACGATGATCCGCAACCGGGCGGAGACCTCGTCCGCGATGGCCTCGACCACGTCCAGGCGCCGGTTCACGTTCGTGTCCAGGGTGATCTCGTCCACGCCCAACTCGTCGTAGTACCGGGCCCGTCGGGGCGTGTTCACCTCCGAGACGCAGGAGACGGACACGTGGAAACCCCGCTCGAGGGCGGCGCGGATCAGGAGTGGGTCCGACAGCACCAGGTGCTCCACCCCGGCGTCGTCAAGCTCGGAGAGCGTACGCTCGAACCCGGAGAACCCGTCCCGGTTCGAGACGACCTCCGCCGTGCAGAGTGGGTTCATCACGATCTCCAGGTCGACGTCGTGCGAGTCGCACGCCTCGGCCACGGACTCGACCGTGTCCACGTCCACGTGGACGACGGTGGCCCGGCCGGTACCCAGGGCCGGCAGGCCCATGTACACCCGGGTCACCTCGGGCTCGTCGGAGAACCAGTCAAGCAGGCGCTCGGTGGAGTCGGGATCGCCGGGAGAGGGGATGGAGAACAAGGGCCCCTCGCTCTCTTGGTGGGTGGCGAAACGATCAAGTGAGCTGTTTATTCCTTCGATGAGTCGTCATGATACTTGGTAACATCACGCCGCCCGTGCACCATACCGAGCCGCTCGAGCGCCCGCCGGGTCTCCCGCCTCACGGCCTCGCGAACGGACAGCCCGTGCAGCACGTGCGGAGGGGATAGGGCGGCCGTGAGCACGCGGCACCGATCGTCCACGAAGACGGTCATCGCCCCGGAGCCGGGGACCCCGAGGCGACCCCGGGCGATCGCGACGTCGGCGTCAGAGGTCTGAACGCCCAGCAGGGCCTTGAAGAGGGCGGGACACGGGGTCGCGTCCGCCATCTCGGTGGGCACCTCGTGCATCTCCGCCTCCGGGAGCCCGAACGATCGCAGAACCTCGTTGACCGCCTCCAGCTTCTCCCGGTTGGAGGTGACCACCACGATACGGTCGGCGGTCCGGAGACGCTCGCGGACGGCTCGGACCTCCTCCTCGCGGTCACCCCGCCGGCGACCCTCGCTCGACTCCCTGACGGCGCGCAGCAGGAGCTTACCGAGGCTCACAGGCCGGTCGAGCCCCCGTCCGCTCCGCGATCCTCCGGGCCACCCGGGGCAGGACCGCGGTCACCAGGGCCTCGTCCGCCTCCTCCACGGCCCTCCGGTCGTCGCCTCCCATCCCGTGCACGGTCGCGTCCAGCTCCTCGTTGAGCAGCCGCACCGTGACCCGCTCCACCCACGCGTCCGGGTCGCTGACGAGGATCTCCGAGACCCCGACCTCGTCCAGCGCCTTGGCGAGGCCCCAGGCCGGGAACCGGCCCCCTAGCAGGGCGATCGTATCCCCGTTAACCTCGCGGGCGACCTCCCGCGCGCTCCTCACCCGGGGTTCGAGTTCTCTGGCCCGACCGGACCGCAGGGCGGACACCCAGTGAACGTCCCCTACGGGGATCCCGGAGACGTCGTTTGGGTACACCAGGTCCTCGCCGAGCATCAGGGAGGCTCGCACGATTCCGTCTAGCTCGCTCCAACCGGCCGGGACGCTCGTCTGACCGTACCTGTCCCCGAGGACCCGCTTCATGAGCGCGAACACCCGGGGGAGCCCGAACCTACCGCGACGGGCGGTTCCGGGCTCGTAACCCACCATGTACCCGTGGTGGTTCCCGGGGAAGCCGGAGATGGCCCCGTTCAGGCCGGCCCGCAGGCCGGCGGCGAGCTCGTCCCGGTAGGCCCCGTTCGTGATCACCACCTTGCCGGGGGCCAGGATCCGCGCCGCGACCACGGCCCGTCGGAAGGCCGTCAGCCGGTCGTCGGCCCGGTTGAACGGTCCTCCCTCGATCGCCAGGTAATCGACCCCTAGATCCTCCACCGCCGCTCGGAGCCCGTCCGCCAGATCATCCTCCCCGTCTCCCACGTGCAGGATGGCGCCGACGCCCGCGCCCACCTCCCGGGCGGCGCGCACCACCCGCCTCATCTCCTCGAGCGGCGCCGCGTGACCCTCGGCCCCCTGACCGCCCTCCCCGGCCACGTTGACGCACACGGAGGAGGCGACCTTGAGCCACTCGAGCGGGTCCTCATCCTGCCCACGCTCCCGGTCCACCAGCCGCCGGTGAACGCGGCCCCGGGGGCACTCCACGCAGGGGGGACCCTGGAGGTAGCAGGTCCCCTCACACTCGGTGACGTCCCTGGGAAACCTCATCGGCCCGCGGGCCCCGAGGTGATCCACGTCCACGGGAACGCGGACGCGGTCCACGAGCCGGCGGAAGAGCTCGATGGGACGCATCCCGGCGCGCTCGGCGGCGTCGGCCACCGCGTAGGCGCACACGTGCAGGCAGAAGCCCATTCGGTCCGCCAACTCCGCGTTCGCCAGGATGATCTCCGGTGGTTGGTCGGACGCGCACGGTCCCACGGCGAGCTCGATCAGGTCGCAGCCCATGGGGAAGGTGCGGAGGTTGTCCCCCAGAGCCTCCAGCTCGCGGTCCGAGAGCTCCAGTAGGCCCGACACCAGTTCGTCCACGTCGAGCCCGCCTTCGTACGCCCGGCGCTTCAGCTCGAGGGCTGCGTCGAGGGACTCACACGCTTCCCGGAGCAGGTCAAGCAAGCCCGCCTACCCTCGTCCACGCTCAGTGCGGGCTTGAGCCCGAAGTTCTCGATGAGCTCGATCACGCGGTCGAGGTTGCCCGTGCGCGGGCTCCCCACGCCCTTGACCTCGTGCGGATGGTCGTCCGGGATGACCGTCGCCAGGTTGTCCACCCCGGCCATCAGGGCCACCTGCACCTCCTCGGGACCGATCGTCGGGGTCGGGGCCGTGATCATCAGGTCCGGGTACATCAGCCGGGCCACCGCCATCACCCGAGCCTGCTCCAGGAGCGGGCACCGGGGGTGGTTCTCCATCGGGGTCCCGGGGTACGGGTGGAACCCCATGACCGGGATCTCCGTGAGCGTCTCGAACCGGGCCAGGAACCGCAGGTGCCGGGCCCGATCCCTCCGCGACTCGCCGACGCCGACCAGGAGGCCGCTGGAGAGGCCGATCCCGTGCTCGCACACGAGCTCGCAGGTCCGGATCCGGGCGTCGAGGTCGTCCCCGGGCTTCAATCGCTCGAAGAGCCCGCGGTTGATGGTTTCCAGGTTGCAACAGACGGTTTCCACACCGAGCTCCCGGAGCTCCCGGAGCGCCTCGCGGGACAGGTCGTGACCGAAGTTGACCAGGACGAGCAGGTCGGTGTGCTCCTTCACCGCCCTCGCGGCCATGACGGCGAGCCGGCCGCCGTCGCCCCGGTACGCGCCCGAGCAGCTCACCCTCGGGATCCCGGATCGCTCGATCGCGCGCGCCGCCTCGGCCACCTCCTCGTAGGACCTGGTGAACGGGCGGTGGTACCCCTTCGGGGACGCGCCGGCCGCGAACCCGCAGAACGCGCACCTGGGCCGGACCCGGCACTCGTTCGTCACGTGGATCGTGGACGTCAGCAGGACCCGCTCCCCGCGGTACCGCAGCCGCTCCTCGAAGGCGGCCCGGAACAGGTCGTGAACGCGCGGGCCCTTCGAGGAGAGCAGTCGCACTATCGCCCTCTCATCGGCCCGATGACGGTCGATTCGCACCTCCCGAAGGGCCCGCTTGAACCTCAACCTCGATCCCCCAGGGGCAGCGCGGGTCGACCAGCTCGACCTCGACCGGGAGCCGCTCGTCAAGCTCCCTCCGCAGCTCTCGGAGCCCGGGCAGCTCGGTGGCGACGTGGGTGGCGTCCACGCAGCTGACGTTTAGAAGCCGAGCCCGGAGCGCGACGTGGTGGGTCAGGTCCCCGGACACGACCACGCGGGCCCCGACCTCGGCCGCCAGCTCCACGAAGTCGGGCCGGGACAGACCGAACCCGGGGACGACTAGGACCCGGGACGCGTCGACCGTGGCCTCGACCACGCGCAGCTCGGGCGGGTCGAGCCTCGCGACCCGGTCCAACAGCTCGGGTAGGGTGCCGTCGAACGAGCCCAGAGCGGCGAGGTCGTGGGGACGCTCGACATCCTCCAGGCCGAGGAACTCGGCCAGCGCGAGGGCCCCTCGGGCGGCGTCCCAGTTGGAGTGGGCGACTATGATCGGGAACCCGGCGTCCCGGAGCGGCTCCGGAACCGGGTGGTGGGATACGACCAGGGTGCCCTCGGGCACCTTTGAGGCGAGGTCGGGGGTGAGGTCGAGGCAGACGAGGACGCGGCTCACCTCCTGCGACTCGGACCCACCGACGAGGCCCACCTCGTCCCCCTTCACGGCCCGGTCGAAGGGGGCGAGCTCGTCGAGCGTCTCCAGCACCTCGCCCACGCTAACGCTCTCGGACCTCGAAGAGGAGCTCATCCAGGACCTCCCCGAGCACCTCGTCCGGGTCCACGGCGCCCCGGAGCTGCGAGACGGTCACCGCGGGCCGCTCCTTGGCCCGTTCCACGCCCTCCCTGGGTCGCTTGAGCGCGAAGGTCCAACGCTCGAGGTTGACGATCCCGGGGATCGCGTAGAGGACGCCGTAGTGCCGCTCCAGCCGGTTGGCCGCCTCCCGGACGACGCGGATGGAGAGGGTGAACGTGCCGGAGGTTTTAACCTCGAACGGGGCGTCCATCAGTCGGAGCTCGTACGACTCCTCCCCGGCCTTCAGCCTCTCCTCGGTCTCGTTATGCTCCTCCACGCGGGGATCGTTGAGGTTCCCCTCCGGGTTCTCCACGACCAGGATCTCCGGGCCGAGTCGCCGCAGCGAGCGCGGATCCACCCCACCCAGGCCGGTGAAGTCGAGGACCGCGTCGTAGCGGCCCGGCGGGGGGACCCGCGCGGCCCGGAATCGGACCCCGTCGGGCAGCAGGTCGCCCACGGCGGGCTCCGGGTCTAGGACGGTCACGTCGTACCCCTCCTCCACCAGCAGCTCGGACGCGAAGACGCCGGTAAGGTAGCCCCCCAGGATGAGCACCCGGGCGTCCTCCGGGAGCACCTCCAGCACCTCCTCCGCCTTGAGGTACCCCACCTCCCGAACTACGTCCCAAAACGGGCGCGAGGTTACGGTCTCGGTGAGGTCGGTGATGCCGCGCTCGCCTCGCAACCGGGACCCCGCGCCGGTGGGGCCGTCGGGGTCGTTAAAATGGGTCGCCTCGGCCCGCCGGAGGGGCACCCGTGCTTCGCGTGGCCACGGCCGAGTGCTTCACGCACGGGCGCGTGGGGAGGGAGATCCACGCCTCCGCGAGCGGTTACACCGGGGAGCTGGGCTCCGACATCCTGGGTGACAGCCTGGAGGGGCGCGTCTCGGTCGTGGCGGCCTGCTTCATCCCCACCGTCTCCGGGCTCCGCGAGCTGCTCGGGGTCGACCCGCCCGAGCCCGATTACACCACGAAATCCGGTGCGAAGGCCTACTCGGAGGAGAAGGATCGGGAAGTGGCCAAGCTCATGGCTCGGGCCGTACGGGAAAGGACCGGCGCCGACGTGGGCATCGGCACGACCGCGGGGATCGGTCGGGGCGCGATCTGCCTGGACGACGGCAGGGTGACCGTGGTGGCCCGGACCGACGTGCACGCGAACCTGCTGAGGCCGGACGAGAGGATCGCGAGGCGGCAGCGGCAGGGCGTTCGTCGGGCCCTGCTCCTCTTTCGGGCGTACGTGGAGGGGGAATTAGCGGAAGTGGTGGAAAAGGAGTGGGTGGTGGAGGCCCGGGGCGTTACTTCGGGTCCTCCATGAGCTCCCGCTTGGAGAGCACCGTGCCGTCCGGCGCGTGCGGGGTCCGGAGGACGGTGTCGTTGGACTTCTCGATCTCGCGCGCCTCGTCGGCGAGCTTGGCGGCCTGTCGCATCATCTCGTGGGCGGAGGCGACGATGGGCACGTACCGCTCCTTGTCCTGCTCCATGAAGCAGCCCTCGACGGTCACGTCCGCCACGTCCTCGGCGATCTCGAGCGCGGCCATCGCCTTCGCGCGCGCGTACGGGTTCTCGAACTCATCCTTCAGCTCGTCCAGCAGCGTGTTCCGGTCGATGACCAGCCGCGGCAGGTCGTCCTCGGTGATCTCGCCCTCCTTGGCCTTCTCGATGAGCTCATCGAAGGCCCGCTGGACCAGCCTCAGGACGCCCGTGGCCGCGAGCGTCTTCACCAGGTCGGCGTTGTACACGGCCATCTCGATCGGGTCCAGGAACTCGCGGCGGGCGCCGATCATGGCGTCCGGCTTGACGAGGATGTAGCCCAGGCCCTGCTCCTCCATCTCGTCCTTCACCTTCAGCCCGGGGGAGTCCCCGATGATCACGGCCGGGTAGTCCGACTCGGCGAGCATCTCCCGGGCCTTGGAGGGACCTGGGGCGCCCGGGTTGGGGCCGCCGTATACGATGAAGTCCGGCTCGAAGTCCTCCGCCAGGTCCAGGGCGGTCTGAACGACGTCCTCCACGTACTCCGGGTCCATCTTGACGGAGCTGCTCAGGATGCGGAACTCGACGTCCTCACGGTCGGCGCGCTCGTCCAGGAGCATGTCCACTATCATGGTCGTTCCCAGGTTGCCGCACTTGATGAAGATGGCCTTGGCCTCCGCCATGGTGCGCACCCCCCCGGGCCCGCCGGGCCGCCTCGGGATATCACGAGATCGTCCTCCCAGCTATCGAAACGATTATTTAAGGAGGGGTGGGCGTTGCTCGATCTGGCCAGGCTGGAGCGCCGCAAGCGGCCCCGAGGCACCGTGCTACTGTGCGGAGTGGGACGGCTCGGGTTCCGGGTTTTCATCCAACTGGTTGAAACCCACCGCGGAGGACCGGAGACCATAGTGTGCGTGGACGGTCAGGAGGTCGAGCCGGACGACGTGATCCACCTCCGGCACGGGGCCCGGGTGGGCGAGAACAAGGCCGAGTTTTGCGCCCGACTGGGCCGCGCTCACCCGGATCGGGACGTGATCGCCGTTCCGGAGTTCGTGCGGGAGGATGGGGCTGAGTCCCTGGTGAAAAGGTGGAAACCGGACGTCGTGGTGATCGCGATCGCGGGCGGCCGGACCACGCCCGTCACGGCCAGGCTGGCACGGGCGGGGCGTGAGGCGGGGGCGACCACCGTCAGCACCGGGGGCGTGTTCGGTTATGGGAGCGAGGACGTCCGGGTGCTGAGTTTGAGGGAGGCCTCGGGGCCCGTGGCCCGGGAGCTCCGATCGCTGGGCGCCCCCGAGGATCACCTACTGGTCACCACCGGACGCTACATTCGGGACCCGGATCCGCTGGCTCCGGCCGTGCTGGACCGCGTGGCCCACCGGCTGGTGGAGGTGACGCTGCGATCGCTGCCGGGCCCGGAGGAGCGCCGCCAGCGCGAGCAGGATCGGGAGTCCGGCCGCCGGTGACGGTTGCCGCTCCCGCCGGCCGGCCACGATCTCGACCGTGGCGGACGCGTCCACAGCCCGGAACCGGACCCGGTACTCCCCCTCCCGGGTCACGGGCACGGTCACGCTCACCATCCCCAGCTCGTCCGTCGTCAGCTGCAGGCTCCGGTCCCCGGTGGGCCCCTCGATCGTTACCTTCACCGGGAACTCGGAGATCGGCTCGTTCACCCAGTTCGTCAGCGTGGCTGTGAGCGTCACCCGGCGGTCCTTCCCGGGCTTCGGCACGATCACGGTGGAGCCCGGAGACACCGTCAGTATCCAATCCGCGGGCAGCCGTTTCGCGGCCCACAGGAGCGCGTACACGAACATCTTGACCATGTCGGGGTCGCGGTCCCGTCGTCCCATAATCTCCGGGTGCACGCTCATGATGGCGAACCGGCCCTTCTCCACCCCGTCGACGATCCAGCGGCCGACGACGTAGGCCCAGCCCTTGACCTTCTCGAGGTACTTGGCCACCCCTCGGACGTCGCAGTAGGCGCGCACGGTGTGCCACCGACGGTCGATGTAGTACTTGATGGTGTACCAGCCCCGCCGGAAGGACATCCCGGGCCCGTTCGCGTAGTACATCCGCGTCTCGTAGGCGCTGCCCGGCTCGTTGGCGAGCGGGTTGGCCGGATGCGGGAGCAGCAGCACGCGCGGCTCGGCGTGTCCCTTGCGCCCGTCGATCGCCTTGACACATGGGAAGGCGCGGATGTACGTGGTCGCGCCCGCGCAGATGCCCACGTACCCGATCCCCAGGTGCAGCTGCGCCCACCGCAGCAGGTCGACCCAGTCGGACCCCCAGTGATCCTCGGGCCGCCACCCTCCCGGCACGTAGACGACGTCCACGTGGATCCCCGTCTTCGGGTCCACGCCGGTGTACAGGACGTGCCGCCAGCGGTGCACGTCCTCGATCGGGATCAGGACCACGCGCTCTCGGATCGGGAGCTCCTGCAGGTGCTCGTTCCACCAGCGCACGTCCCAGGCGGAGGTCGTCCAGCAGTTGGTCTCCGGGTTGGGGTCGGTGTCGAGCCCCGGCCCGGTCCAGGTGGCCACGTAGACCGTGGCGTGGGCGGGCACCGGCGCGAGGAGGGCCGTGAGGATCGCGATCCAGCGCACGTTCGCCCTCCGTGCGCCCGGAGTTCAGAAGAAGATAACGTTGTCGGACTCCCGAACCCAGCTCACCAGGTCGTGCATCGTGGCGAGCTCGGCGCCGTCGATCAGGTCGTCCTCGGTGATCCCTCGGGCCTTGGAGCACGGTCCGCAGACCTTGACCTCCGCCCCCTGCTCGATGCACTGCCGCAGCAGCTCCAGGTGGTCGGGTACCTCGTCCGGGTCCTGCCCCTCCTTGGCCACGTACACGCCGTCTTCGATCAGGAAAATCCGGACGTCCTCGCCCTCAAGGAGGGCCGTCAGCGCGAACCTCAGGGCGGAGTAGGCGCGCTCCCGCCCGTACGGGGCCTCGGAGATGATCACGGTGATCACGATTCTCACCCCGGCGGCGCCGGCCGCCGCGCGCTCGGTTATGGGTTGCCCGAAGCGGCGTTGGTCTCCATCGGGTGATCGGAACCCCTCGGGCCGTTCCAGAAAATTTTAAATATAAGTGCATGACGGTCAACGAGGGATGCGGATTATGGTTGAGATCGAGGAGATCACCGAGTCCTCGACCCGGGAGGAGGCGGTCGGGGCGCACTCGCACATCTCCGGGCTGGGCCTCGACGAGAACCTGCGGGCCAAGCCCGTCGGCGACGGTCTGGTCGGTCAGGAGGAGGCCCGGGAGGCGGCCGGTATCATCGTGGAGATGGTGCGGGAGGGGCGCCGGTCCGGGCACGGGCTGCTGCTGGTGGGCCCGCCGGGGACCGGTAAGACGGCGATCGCGTACGGGATGGCGCGGGAGCTGGGTGAGGACGTTCCCTTCGTCTCGATCTCCGGCTCGGAGATCTACGGAACGAACCTGAGCAAGGCGGAGTTCCTGCAGCAGGCGATTCGGCGGGCGATCGGGGTCGAGATCACGGAGACGCGGGAGGTGATTGAGGGCAAGGTGGAGAGCCTGGAGATCGAGCGTGCGAAGCACCCGCTCTCTCCGTACATGGAGGTGCCCAGCGGGGCGATCCTGGAGGTCAGCACGCGGGACGATCGGCGGAAGTTCAAGGTGCCCGAGGAGATCGCGGTGCAGCTGGTGCAGGCGGGCGTGCGGGAGGGTGACGTGATCCAGATCGACCTGGAGAGCGGTCGGGTGGCGAAGCTGGGTCGGGCGAAGGAGGCGCTGGAGAAGGAGGAGGAAGAGATCCTGGGCGTGCGCGCGGTGGAGGTGCCGGAGGGCCCGGTGCAGAAAAAGAAGGAGATCAAGCGGGTGGTCACGCTGCACGACCTGGACATGGCGAACGTGAGGGCGGGTCGGCTGCTAGGGTTCCGGGAGGAGGAGATCACGGACGAGATCCGGGAGAAGGTGGACGAGCAGGTGCAGAAGATGGTGGACGAGGGAGAGGCCCGGCTGGTTCCGGGCGTCCTATTCATCGACGAGGCGCACATGCTGGACATCGAGGCGTTCGCGTTCCTGAACCGGTCCCTGGAGGAGGAGATCGCGCCCATCCTGGTGATGGCCACCAACCGGGCGATGGCGAAGGTGCGGGGCACGGACGAGGAGGCCCCGCACGGGATCCCGGGAGACCTGCTGGACCGGCTGTTGATCGCGCGGACGCGGCCGTTCAAGCGGGAGGAGATCCGGGAGATCATCGGCATCCGGGCCCGGGTGCAGGACATCGAGCTGACGGACGAGGCGCACGAGTACCTGACCGACCTGGGCGAGGAGAAGTCCCTCCGGTACGCGACCCGGCTGCTCGAGCCGGCCCGGATCGTGGCGGAGAAGGAGGGATCGGACGTCGTGGAGAAGGAGCACGTGGAGCGGGTTGAGGAGGTGTTCACGGACGTGGCGGACAGCGTGGAGTACATGGAGCGGATGCGCCGCGAGCTGCCGACGATGAAGTACTTAACCGGGTAGCCCCCGCCACACGCCTCTTCTTCGGGGAGGTGCGGCGTTGTCCGAGCACGACGAGGTCGAGGTGCTGGAGGTACCCTGGGTGGAAAAGTACCGGCCCAAGCGGCTCGAGGACATCGTGGACCAGGAGCACGTGGTCAAGCGGCTCCAGGAGTACGTCAAGCGGGGCGACATGCCCAACCTGCTCTTCGCCGGACCGCCCGGCACGGGCAAGACCACGGCCGCGCTGTGCCTGGCCCGCGAGCTGTACGGGGAGCACTGGCGGGATAACTTCCTGGAGCTGAACGCCTCCGTGTCCCCGGACACGCCGCTGGTGGTCCGGGCGAACGGGAGGACGTTCCTCACCACGTTCCGGGAGCTGGACGAGGCGCTGCTGGAGCCCGAGGGGGACGCTCGGGTTCGGGTGCGCGGCCTGGAGGTGCTCACGGTCGCGAACGGGCGCGTCGTCTGGGCTCCCGTGCGCTACCTGATCCGGCACCGAGCCCCGGGCTACCTGCGCGTGCACCTGGAGTCGGGGCACGTGCTCGAGCTCACCGGCGACCACGCCGTCATGGTGCTCCGCGGGGACGGGCTCGAGGCCGTGCCGGCCTCCGCGCTGCGGGAGGGCGACGTGCTCCTGACCTTCCAGGCCCCGCTGGACCTGATGACGACCGAGCGGCTCGAGGACCTGGCCGGGCTCGTCGGGGACGTCGAGCTCAACTGGATGGCCCGGTTGTGCGGCGTGGAGGGCTTCGTCCGCGACGGCTCGTTCGAGGAGCCGAGGCCGAGGCGCGCGATCCCGGCCGATCCCGTGGTGGAGCTGGCGCGCCGGGTGAGCGAGGGGCTGTCCGAGGAGCTGGAGAACCTCTCCGAGGACGGCCTGATCGACGCCGGCCTCGCGCTGGAGCTGCTGCCCGAGCGCCGGGACGTGCGGCCGGGGGCCAGGTCGGCGTACGACCGGCTGGTCGGGCTCCTGACCTCGGACCTGCGCGGCGTTCGGATCCGGAGGATCGAGGTCGTGCGGAGCGAGGGGTACGTGTACGACGTCAGCGTGCCGGGCACGGAGATGTTCTTCGCGGGTGAGGTGCCCGTTCTGCTGCACAACTCGGACGAGCGCGGCATCGACGTCATCCGGACCAAGGTCAAGAACTTCGCCCGGACGCGGCCGATGGGTGGAGCGAAGTTCAAGATCATCTTCCTGGACGAGGCGGACAACCTCACGAGGGACTCGCAGCAGGCCCTGCGACGGATCATGGAGATGTACTCGGACGCGTGCCGGTTCATCCTGGCGGCCAACTACTCGTCCGCGATCATCGACCCGATCCAGAGCCGCTGCGTGGTCTTCAAGTTCACCAAGCTGCCGGAGGACGCGATCAAGCGGCGGCTGCGGGAGATTGCCGAGAACGAGGGCGTGGAGGTCACGGACGAGGCCCTGGACGCGATCGTGTACGTGTCCGAGGGTGACATGCGGCGGGCCATTAACATCCTGCAGGCGGCGGCCGCCCTGGGCGCGAGGGTCGACGAGGACACGGTGTACCAGATCGCGGCCACGGCCCGGCCCGAGGAGGTCCGTCAGATGATCCACCACGCGTGGAACGGGGAGTTCGAGCGGGCGAGGGACCTGCTGCACGAGCTGCTCTCGCGGTACGGGATGTCCGGGGAAGACGTGGTCCGGCAGGTGCACCGCGAGGTGCTGGAGATGGACGAGATCCCGGAGGAGGCGGTGCCGGAGCTGGTGGAGGCCGTGGGTGACTTCGAGTACCGGCTCGTGCGAGGCTCGGACGAGCGCATCCAGCTGGAGGCGCTCCTGGCCCGCATCCACGCGCTGGGCAGCAAGTACTCCGGCGGGTAGCCCCCTTGGTCCCCTGGACGGAGAAGTACCGGCCCCGGCGCCTGAGGGACCTGGCGAACCAGGAGGAGGCGAAGAAGGAGCTGGTCGCGTGGGCGAACCAGTGGGCCCGGGGCGAGCCGCCCGAGCCCCGCGCCGTCCTCCTGCACGGGCCGCCCGGCACGGGCAAGACCAGCGCGGCCTACGCCCTCGCGAACGAGTTCGGCTGGGACGTGGTCGAGCTGAACGCCTCGGACAAGCGCACCCGGGACGTCATCGAGAAGGTCGTGGGAGGCGCCTCCACGGGACGGTCCCTACTCCGCCTGGTTCAACGCGCCGGAGGCCGCCACGAGCGCGTGGAGGGTTCGGACCGGGTCCTGGTGCTCGTGGACGAGGTGGACGGGATCGACCCGCGCGAGGACCGGGGCGGCGTGACCGCGCTGATTCGGGCCGTGAAGCGCGCCCGCAACCCGCTCATCCTCGTCGCCAACGATCCGTGGAGCCTGCCCAAGTCGCTGCGTGACGAGGTCCGGATGATCGAGTTCCGGAGGCTGCGGCAGCGGGACATCGTGGAGGTGCTGCGCCGGATCTGCGAGTCGGAGGGCGTCGAGTACGACGAGCGCGCCCTACAGATGATCGCCCGTCGGGCCCGGGGCGACCTGCGGGCCGCCATCAACGACCTCGAGGCGATCGCCAGGTCCACGGGTCGGGTCACGGTCGAGGACGTGCGGGACCTGGGGTGGCGGGACAAGGAGATCACCATCTTCGAGGCGCTGGGTCGGATCTTCAACAAGCCGCCCCGGGAGGCGCGCCGGGCCCTGTGGAACCTGGACGAGGACCCGGACGACGTCCTCCTTTGGATCGCGCAGAACGTGCCCCGGGCGTACAGCGAGCCGGAGGAGATCGAGCGGGCGTACGATTACCTGTCCAAGGCGGACGTCTTCTCGTCCCGGGCGATCGAGACCGGGAACTGGCGGTTCAAGTACGTGTACGCGACCGACCTGATGACGACCGGGGTGGCGGCGGCCCGGCGCGGGAAGCCCCCGGGATTCGTGCGGTTCCAGCCGCCCAGGATCCTGCGCAAGTTGAGCCTGACGAGGCGGGAGCGGGAAATCCTCAACTCCATCGCCGAGAAGGTCGCGGAGCGCATGCACGTGTCGACCCGGGTGGCGAAGAACGACATCATTCCGATCCTGCAGGTCGCCTTCCGCCGGTTCGTGGAGGAGGAGTCGGAGCGCGGTCTGGAGATCCTGAGCGGGATCGCCGGGTACCTGCGGCTGACGAAGCGGGAGATCGCGTACCTGTGCGAGGATCCCCGGGTGGCGCAGCGGATCTACAACCGGTCGCTGCAGGTGAGGAAGAGGCTGAAGGAGGCGCGGCGCGAGGAGCTGCGTGAGCGTGTGGAGGAGATGATGAGGGAGGTTGAGGAGGCCCCGGCTGAAGGGGAGAAGGCCGTCGAGACGCTCGCCGTGGAGGAGGAAGAGGAAGGAGAGGAAGGGGAGACCGGGGAAGAGGCCTCCGAGGAGGAAGAGGAGAGGGAAGAGGAGAAAAAGGAGAAACGGGAGGAGCAGAAGACGCTGGACGCGTTCTTCTGAGGCTTACCCGAACAGGGCTCCGAGGCCGGCCGCCGCCTCCTCCTCGGCCTCCTCTTCCTCTTCTTCCTCCTCTTCTTCCTCTTCCTCCTCCTCTTCCTCGGTTTCCTCCTCGGCCTCCTCCTCGGCGGCACCGGCGGCCGGCGCCGCGGCCGGCACGGCGGCCTCCTCGATCGCCTCGTCGATGTCTACTTCCTCCAGCGCGGCGACCGTGGCCTTCAGGCGCGCCTCGTCCACCTCGACGCCGGCGGCCTCCAGGACCTTCCGCAGGTTCTCCTCGTTGATTTCTTGACCGGCGGCGTGCAGCAGGAGGCACGCGTAGATGTACTCCAAGGATCGGGCACCCCCGTTCGCGCGCCTTCGCCCACGGCGCCCTCAAAGTTCCAAAAAGGTTTACGGGAGGGAGCCCCGTGCCCGGGAACCCGTTCCGCAAGATGCCCGAGGTGCCGGACCCCGAGGAGCTCATCGACACCGCGTTCCGGAGGGCCGAGCGGGCGGCCGAGGGCACGCGTCGGTCGTTTCGGGGCACCCGAACCCCGCCCGAGGTGAGGGCCCGGTCGATCGAGATCGCCCGCGTGAACACCGCCTCGCAGCTGATCCAGGATCGGCTTTGGGAGATCGTGCGTAGGACGCCGAACCTGGACGAGATTCACCCGTTTTACCGGGAGCTGGCGGACGCGGTGGCGGGCGTGAAGAGGCTCAAGCGGAGCCTGGCCGACGTGCACACGGTGGCCAAGCTGGCGCGGCTGATCCGGGAGGAGTACACCAGGAAGCTCAAGCGGGCGGACGATCCGGCCGAGGCCGCCCGGCTGCGCCGCGAGGCGTACGGGCGGCTGGCCTCGACGGTGCGGCGGAAGGCGGGGGACGCGCTGCGGTTCCTGCGTCGGGTGCAGCCGAAGCTGGTGGACCTGCCCTCCATCGACCCGGAGATGTTCACGGTGGCGCTGGCGGGCCATCCGAACGTGGGCAAGACGACCCTGATGACGGCGCTCACGGGTTCGGAGCCGGAGATCGCGCCCTACCCGTTCACGACGAAGGGGATCCAGGTGGGTTACATGGAGGACCCGTACCCGGTGCAGATCCTGGACACGCCGGGGCTGCTGGATCGGCCGGAGGAGGAGCGGAATCCGATCGAGCGTCAGGCGATCGCGGCGCTGAAGCACGCGACGGACGCCGTCTTCTTCCTGCTGGATCCCACGGGGACGTGCGGGTTCGACGTGGAGGAGCAGCTGGACCTGCTGCGCCGGGTTCAGCGGGAGTTCGACGTGCCCTTCCACGTGGTCCTCACGAAGGCGGACCTGGAGGAGCTGTGGGAGCGTCCGGAAAGGCTGGAGGAGGTGCTGGACGAGGGGGTGCGGGTGTACGAGGTCTCGGCCGAGGACGGGCGGGGGCTCGACAAGTTAAAACGTAGGCTGAACGAGCTGGCCCGGGGGTATTACGGTGGGCGTGATCGAGCGATTGCTGGAGTAGACGCTTCGGACCGGGTCGAAGGGTGCCGAGGAGACGCTGCGGCTCGTGGGTCGGCTGCTCGAGGAGGTCCTTCATGAGGGGCGGAGGGTCGCCCAGGAGGCGGAACCCCGGGAGCTGCTCGAGGAGGTGTCCGGTCAGCTGGTGCGGACGCTGCGCTGGGCCACCACCCCGGCCGTGGACGTGTACGAGCGGCCGGGTGAGCTCGTGATCGTGGCCGAGGTGCCCGGTGCCGGGCCGGACGACGTGAGCGTGCGCGCGGGCGAGGACTACGTGGAGGTGACGGTCAAGCTGCCCCGGATTCGGGAGGGTGAGCCGAGGTACCGGGAGCGCGTGTCGGGTGAGGTCTCCCGGCGGATCGACCTGGACGTGAAAATCGACCCGAACGGCGTGAAGGCGAGGTGCGGGAACGGGCTGCTGACGATCCGGGCCCCCAAGGTGGAGGAGACGGAGGTGGAGGTGGAGCCGGAGGAGGAGTAGCGGCTCGGTCCCGGGTTCTCTCGTCACCCGGGGCCCGTCCGCCCTTCCGGGCCCTCGTCATCGCCGCCCTCGGCGGAGGGTGCGCCATGATCGAGATCGACGGCTCCTACGGTGAGGGAGGCGGACAGATCCTACGCACCGCCGTCGGCATGTCGGCCCTCACGGGGAAGCCCGTGCGGGTGTTCAACATCCGGGCCAACCGGCCCAACCCCGGGATGTCCCACCAGCACTACCACGCGGTTAAGGCCGTGGCGGAGATGTGCGACGCCGAGTGCGAGGGGTTGGAGGTGGGCTCCACCGAGCTGGTGTTTCGGCCCGGTCGGGTGCGCGGCGGCGAGTACGAGATCGACATCGGGACCGCGGGCAGCGTGACCCTGCTCCTGCAGGCGGTCAAGCTCGCCGCCCTCGCCGCCGACTCCCCGGTGGAGGTGGAGGTGAGGGGCGGCACGGACGTTAAGTGGTCGCCGCCCGTGGACTACGAGCGGTACGTGCACGCGCACTACCTCCGGCGGATCGGGTGTCGGTACGAGCTGGAGGTGGAGCGGCGGGGCCACTACCCGCGCGGTGGCGGGATCGTCCGGGCCCGGATCGAGCCGGTGGACGCGCTCAAGCCCCTTAACGCCGTCGAGTTCGGGGAGCTCGAGGAGGTTCGGGGCGTCTCTCACTGCGTCCGGTTGCCGCCGCACGTCGCCGAGCGCCAGGCCAGGGCCGCGTCCGAGGTGATCGAGCGGGAGCTGGGCGTGAGCCCGGAAATCGAGGTGGAGACGTACCCGAAGCATCGGGACCCGCACCTGGGCCCGGGCAGCGGGATCGTGCTCTGGGCGGAGGACGATCGGGGGAACCGGCTCGGCGCCGACGCGCTCGGTGAGAAGGGCAAGCCGGCCGAGCGCGTGGGCCGGGAGGCGGCGGAGGAGCTGGTCCGGCACGTGAGGACGGGGATGGCGCTGGACGAGCACATGGGGGATCAGATATTACCGTTCCTCTCCATCGCCGACGGGGAGTCTAAGTACGGGGTGTCGAGGGTCGACCCGCACCTGACCACGAACGCGTGGGTGGTGCGGAAGTTCGTGGACGTGGACATCGAGGTGGACGGCGAGGAGGGCGAGCCCGCGGTGGTCAGGGTTCGACCTGGAAGCTGAGCGCCCGCTCCGCCCGGCGCACGTCGCTCACGCGGTTGACGTTCAGGAGCTCCCCCTCCTCCCGGGGCGGCACGACCCGGAACTCCAGCCCGGACGCCCGCAGTACCGGGTTCAAGTTCATCGCGTTGGGGCCGCGCTCGGGCGCCAGCCGCTCGACGGTCTCCAGGAGCCGCTCGACCGCGTCCCTGTCCAGCGCCAGCGGGGGCCCGTGCCCCTTCAGCTCGTTCCCGCTGATCGGGTCGCTCGGGGCCCCTCGGTCCAGGACCGCGGCCCCGTGCTCCTCCGCCGCTCGGACGAGCTCGCGCATCGTCGCCTCGGTCACGGTCGGTTGGTCGCCGGCGAGGACCAGCGCGACGTCCGCCCTAGTGCGCTCCAGGAGGCGGGCCGCGGTGCGGGCCATCGGCACGTCCACGGGGTCGTTAAGCACCGGCTTGACGGGAGCCCTCGCGTGCTCCGTCACCGCCTCCCACACCAGGCCCGCGTCGTACCCCAGGCCCACCAGGACCACGTCCGCGACCCGGGAGGCGCGATCCACCACCCACCCCACCATCGGCCGGCCCGCGACCGGGTAGACGAGCTTGTTCACCGGCTCCTCCCCACGCTCCCTCAGATCCCGCCGGAACCTGGTGGACCGGCCCGCCGCCAACACGCACGCGGCGACCTCGGGCATCGGGTGTCCTCCCTCAGTCCGCGTGTAGCTCGACGATGTCCCCATCCTCCAGGACGTGGTCGCGTCCCACCATCATCCCGTCCTTTTTCACGGACCGGCCCCAGACCCGCGCGTACCGCAGGTTCTTCGCCAGCTCCGAGTGGATCTCCCGGGCCAGGTCCTCCACCGTCGATCCCCGGGGCAGGACGACCGGGGGCTTCTGCGGCTTCCCACCCGGCTTCTTCGTGTACACGCGGATGATGTTCAGCGCGTCGTACAGCCGCTCCTTGAACGCGTCCAGGTTCGCCCCCTTCTTCGCCGAGATCGGCACGACCGGCAGCTCGAACTCCAGCTCCCGCTCGATCCACTCGCGGAGCTCCTCGTAGGACTCGCGCGTTCCGGGCGCGTCCCCCTTGTTCGCCACGACCAGGCCCCGCTTGTACTCGATCCTCCGGTCCAACGCCTCCGCCACGTCCTCCAGCGTCACCCCGTCCTCCTCGATCACGACGATCGCGCTGTGGAGCCCGGACTCCCGCAGGAACTCCTTCACCTCCTCCGGGTCGCAGGCCAGCCGCTCCTCGCCCCGGATCTCGATCCCGCCCGTGGCCCGCTCCTCGATGCTAACCCCGGGCGGGGATTGGTTCAGCCGGATCGCCGCCGAGTCCAGCTCCCCCAGCACCGTCTCCAGCTGACTCACGGGATCCTCCGAGAGGTCCACCACGATGCAGATCGCGTCCGCGCTGCGCATCACGCCCACGAACCGGCTGCCCTCCCCGTGCACGAACCCCTCGTGCACCGGGGGCACCTCCACCAGCTGGATCTGCACGTCCCGGTACTCCATCATGCCCGGGACCGGCTTCCGCGTCGTGTACGGGTACGGGGCCACCTCCGGCTCCGCGTTCGTCAGCCTCCGCAGAAGCGTCGACTTGCCCGCGTTCGGCGGCCCCACCAGCGCGACCTGCGCCGCCCCCTCCTTCTTCACGTGGTAGTCCGGCCCGCCCCCGGACTTCTGCTTCCGCCGCTTCTCCACCTCCTCCCGCAGCTTCGCCAGCCGGCGCTTGAGCAGCGCCCGCAGGTTCTCCGTGCCCTTGTGCTTCGGGACGACCGAGAGCATCTCCTCCGTGATCTTCAGCCGCTCCTCCGGCGAGCGGGCCCGCCGGTACCGCTCCTCCAGCTTGTGGTACTCCGGGGGCAGGTTCGCCGGCACGCGCTCACCCCCGGAGGAACCGCGTCACGCCGTCCAAAACCATCTGCACCCCGATGCCCGCCAGCACGACCCCCATCACCCGGGTCAGCACGCGGATCCCGGACCGCCCCAGCGCGCGGGCCAGCGGCTCCGCCGCCAGGAACGTCGCGAGCGTGGCCAGCATCACGAGCCCGCAGGCCAGGATCGTCTCCAGCCGCCCGTACCGGTGCAGCATGACGATGACCGTAACGATGGCGCCCGGTCCCGCCAGCAGCGGGGTGCCCAGGGGCACGTACGCCACGTCCAGCCGACCCTCCGGCTCGATTCGAAACCCGGTGGGATCACCCTCCACCATCCCCAGGGCCGCCCGCAGCAGCAGGAGCCCGCCCGCGATCATCAGCGCCTCGATCGAGACCCCCAGGTACTCCAGCACGAGCTTGCCTGAGACCGCGAACGCCAGGATCAGCACGCCCGCGAACGACACCGCCCGGTACGCGACCCGCACCCGCTCCCGGGGTCGCAGGTCCGAGGTGAGCGAGAGGAGGACCGGCACGTTCCCGATCGGATCCACGATCACGAACAGCTCGATGAACCCCTTCAGGACGCCGCAGGGATCCAACGGTCCTCGGGTCCCCCTAGCGTTTAAGAGCGATCGCGCCCGCCCCCACCCTGGGGGTTCCGACGTGGCCCGCCACGTGTACAAGTACAAGAAGGTCGTAGTGTACCACGGCCACCCCGGTTACTACCACGGGTATCGGTACTACCCGTACCACCCGACGTACGGGCACCATGTGGTCGCGTACAAGAAGACGGGGCTGCTCGGGAGCCTGCTGAAGCTCGGGCTGGCGGCCGCGATCCTGATCATCGTGGTGATCGGGCTGGTCCTCCTCGTCGGGCTGTACCTGCTGTACCGGTTCCTGGCCCGGCGGAGGCGGGTCGCCTAGCCCGGCCGGCCGATCGTTATCGTTATCGTAACGATTGCGGGCCGGCTCGGCACGCTGTGGAAAACGTATTTCGGGCCGGGGTGGACCGCCTCGAGGGCGCTTTGGGGGACGCCGGTTGAGTGACCGGGTTCTCGAGGCGCTGGACGCCGTGGAGGAGCGCTGGGCCGATGACCTCCGCGAGGCGCAGGTTCGGATGCTGTCGGACCTCCGGGGGCAGTTGGAGGAGGATCGGGTGGCCATCCTCCGGGAGCGGCCCGGCTCCGGAAAGACGTGGCTGCTGCGTCGGATCGCCCGCGTGTACGGGGAGGGAGGCCGGGTTCACGTGCTGTTCTCGACCCCGTCCCCGGACCTGGCGGAGCGGGAGGTGAAGCGGTTCCGAGATGACTGGGGGCTGCGGGCGGAGCGGTGGCGGGACGTGAGCGAGTACGAGTGCCGGGTGAGCCTGGACGTGCTCCTCGGGGATCGGCTGAGCGAGCGGGAGTTGCTTCGGGTGTACCGGGACGCCTCCCGGGCGAACGATCTCCCGAAGTGTCACCCGGAGTTCTACCGGAAGGACGGGCCGCTGCTGGGTCGGATCGGGGACGAAGGGCTGCGGGAGCAGGTTCGGGAGGCGCTGTACCGGGACAATCCGTACGTGCACGGGTTCGCCCCGTGGGACGAGTGCGAGGGGTGCGAGGCGGTGCGGCAGCTGCGGTCCCCGGCCCGGATCGTCTGCCTGTCCTTCGACAAGCTGCTGTCGGTTCCGTCCCTGTACGCTTCCCACGAGCGGACCCGGGATGCCCAGGGTAAGGAGCCGCTGATGACGCTGGAGGACTGGAGGGAGGTGCTGGAGGGCGCCCTCGTGGTGCTGGACGACGCGCACATGCTGCCCGGGGCGCTCGTGGTGGAGGTGCCCGGGTACGTGCCGGTCGGTGGGTCCACGCTGGAGGGTCGGTTGGATGGCCTGGCGATGGGGCAGGAGTACCTGTGGAGGGTGGTGGACTGGGGTCAGGACGTTCGGAACGTGAAGGAGGCGCTGCGGGGCGAGGTGCTCCGGGAGGTGCGGGACGTGCTGGTGCGGGAGCTGGAGGACTGGCTGGAGGAGCTGCGCGACCGGATCGTCCGGGACCGGAACGCGGGGTACCTGCACGCGAGGAAGCAGCTGTCGCTGCTGAACGAGCTGGTGAACCGGGCGGAGGAGCTGGGCGTGCGGGAGTGGGTGGCGGTGCGGAGCCCCCGGCGCGGTGGGAGCCGGATGCTCACGTTCGCCCCGGTGATCGAGAGCTTGGATCAACTGTTGGGGCTGCTCATGGGGCCGGACCTGATGGACCTGCCGGAGGCGTACCTGGCGGCCGAGAACCGCCCGACGCTGTCGGAGCTGCGGCGCGGGTGAGCGGAATTGGGTCGGGCCGTCTTCCACCTGCTGCCGGTGCGCCTGAAGGTGAAGGATGCGTGGAGGCTGGGCCGGCTGATCGGGCGGCTGGACGTCCGGAATCACCGGGTGCTGGTGCTCGATCGGGCCCGCGGGTTCGCCGACAAGGTGCACGAGGCCCTGGGGGACGCGGAGCGGGTTCGGAGCGTGGAGGATCTGGAGCGGTTCGCGGGCCGCGGGGGCGGGTTCGCGGTCGCGGAGATCATGCGCGGGCTCATGGGGGCGGACGTGCGCGGGATCGAGGGCATGATCGTGTGCCGCACGTACCTGTCCAACTACGCCGCCCAGCGCTCCATCGTCATCCCGATCATGCTCCGTCGGATCCGGTTGGAGCCGAAGCCGGTGATGCGGGAGAACCCGCTGGACGCGCTGCGGTTGGAGGCGTTCGAGAGCGTGCTGCACGATCTCGCCACGGTGTCCGGCCGGGCGGTGCGGGCGGAGGACCTGGACGAGCACCCGTTCACGGTGCTGGTGGGCGCCGGCACGGTCGTGGAGGTGATCCAGCGGTACCCGGAGGAGGCCGGGGAAATCTACCGGACGTTCCGGGACCGGTTCAGCTCGGTCGATCCCCGGGTGAGGGTGCTAGACCTGGACTCCGGTGAGGAGCTGCCGGTGGAGAAGGTGATCGACGGGTCCACCCGCGTGAGCGTTCGCGACTTTGAGGAGCTGGAGAGGGAGGAGCGAGAGCGGCTGATTAGGTGGATGGAGCGAAAGCTGTTCATGGTCAGATGAGGCGGGTTGGGGGGGTCTCCCGTGAGGTTACACATCGCCACCGAGGAGGAGATCCGGAGGGGCGAGACCGCGGACGTCTACTTCCGGCGGATTCGGCGGGTGCTGGAGGAGGAGGGGTTGGACGACGTAGAGGTCGTGGCGGAGGTCTCCGCGCACTCGCTCCCGGAGGGCTGGCCCTGGGGCGTTCTGTGCGGCGTGGAGGAGGCGCTGTCGCTGCTCGAGGGTCGGGACGTGACGGTCTACGCGATGGACGAGGGCGAGGTCTTCCGGCCGGGTCAACCCGTGATGCGGATCGAGGGCCCATACGTCGAGTTCTGCGAGCTGGAGACGGCGCTGATCGGGTGCCTGGCCAAGGCGACGGGGATCGCGACGAAGGCGGCCCGGTGCAAGCTGGCGGCGGGTGACCGGCCCGTGTACAGCTTCGGGATCCGGCGGCAGCACCCGGCGATCGCCCCGATGGTGGACCGGGCCGCGTACGTCGGCGGCTGCGACGGGGTGTCGGGGATCAAGGGGGCGGAGCTGATAGGGGAGCGACCGGTCGGCACCATGCCGCACGCGTTCATCCTGGTATTCGGGGACCAGCGCGAGGCCTGGCGTGCCTTCGACGAGCACGTGCCGGAGGACGTCCCCAGGGTCGCGCTCGTGGACACGTTCTACGACGAGGTGGAGGAGGCCCTCATGGCGGCGGAGGAGCTGGGCGACCGGCTGTTCGGCGTGCGCCTGGACACGCCGTCCTCGCGGCGGGGCGATATGGCGGAGATCGTGCGCGAGGTCCGGTGGGAGCTGGACGCCCGCGGGTACGAGGACGTGAAGATCATGGTCTCCGGCGGGCTGGACGAGGAGGAGATCCGCGAGCTCGCGGAGGCCGGGGCGGACGCGTTCGGCGTCGGCACGGCGATCTCGGACGCGCCGGCCGTGGACTTCGCCATGGACGTGGTGGAGGTGGAGGGCGAGCCCCGGGCGAAGCGTGGCAAGCTGTCGGGAGCGAAGCAGGTGTGGAGATGCCCGGAGTGCCTGGAGGACGTGGTGACGCTCGCCGACCGGAGGCCGGGAGCGTGCCGGAGGTGCGACGCGGAGCGGCGCCCGCTGCTGCGTAAGTTCATCGAGGACGGCGAGCCCGTTCGGGAGCCGAGGGGGCCGAAGGAGGCCAGGAAGCACGCGCTGGAGACCGTGAGGAGGTTGGAGGGGACGCACCGTGAGCGAGGTGAGTGAGAGGCTCGGTAGGGCGCTATTGGAGACCGTGAAGCGGGACGATCCCTCGCCCTTCGTGGAGGCCGTCCGGGAGGTGAATCCTGACCCGGAGGAGGTGAGGAGGTTCCTGGAGGCGCTGCGGATCCAGCGCGAGAAGGGCAGGGTGTCCGAGGACACCGTGAGGGCCGCGGAGCGGGCCGTCAGGGAGCTGGTCGGTGGGGAGGAGCGGGAGCGCGAGGTCGGCGTCCGGGAGGTGGACCCGCTGGCGGAGTACGCGGGAGTCGATCGGGTGCTGGGGACCGTCATGACGGGGAAGGAGGCCGACGTCCTGCTGGCGGAGCGGGAGGGCAGGAAGGTGGCGCTGAAGGTGTACCGGGCGTTCACCGGGCGGGAGGAGCGTCGGGAGGAGCGGGCCTACCGGACGGAGGACGGCGAGGTCGTGCGTCGCGTGAGTCGGGGCGACGCGGCCCTTCGGGAGTACTCGCTGCTGCGCCGGGCGTACGAGGCCGGGGTTCGGGTTCCGAAGCCCTACGACGCGAGGCCCGGGGTCATCGTCATGCAGTACGTGCCCGGCGAGCCCCTGTACCGGGCTCCGGACCTTCGGGACCCGGGGGCGGTGCTCGACGACCTGCTGGAGCAGGTGGAGCGGTTGGCGGTCCGGGCGGGCCTGGTGCACGGTGACCTGAGCGCGTTCAACGTGCTCGTGAGCGAGGACGAGATCCCCTTCCTCATCGACCTGTCCGAGGCCAAGAAGGTCCATGAGCCCGGGGCGCTGCGGCTCCTGAGGAGGGACGTTGAGAACCTGGTCGACTTCTTCGAGCGGAAGTACGGGGTCACCCGGGACGTCGACGGGTTCGTGTCGAGGGTGAAGGCGCGTGTACGAGGTGATCGGTGAGTACGTGCGCGGGCTGGGGGAGGGCCGGAAGTACGTGAGCATGCCTTATTACCGGGAGGAGATGCGGAGGATCACCGGGGAGTACCCGTACCCGGGCACGTTCAACGTCAGGGTGGAAGAGGAGGAGAGGCAAGCACTGCTGCGCATCGCCGAGTCCCACGGTCACAGGATCGAGCCCCGGGGTGAGCTGGGAGGGGCCTGGCTCTACCCGTGCACCGCCAACGGGGTCCGCGCCTGGCTGGTGTTCCCCGACCTGGCCGAACACCGCGACCATCTGGAGCTAATCTCCGGGTTGGAGCTGCGCCGGGCGCTGGGCGTGCTGCCCGGTGATCCCGTCAAAATCAGGCTGTGGGGACCGAAATCTTGGCGGATCTGGCGAAGCGGTTGCGCGAGGTCCGGAGAACGCTGAAGCGCGGCGACCCGGTGCTCGTGTTCGACTTCGAGGATCGGGAGGGAGAGACCGACCTGATGTTCTGGGCCGCTAAGGTGAGGCCGGAGCACGTCGCGACGCTGAGGGAGCGCGCCGGCGGGCTCATCTGCGTCGTCCTGCACCCCGAGCACGCCCGGGAGATCGGGCTGCCGCACCTGGTCGAGGTGTACCGGGCCGCGGGGGACGAGTTCCCGCTCCTGCGGGCCACCAGACCGGACGACATCCCGTACGACGAGCGCTCCACGTTCTCGATCACGGTCAACCACCGGGAGACGTTCACCGGGGTCACGGACGAGGATCGATCCCTCACCATCCGAAAGCTCGCGGAGTTCTTCGAGCGGGAGCACGAGGACCCGATCCGCGAGTTCGGTAGGGAGTTCCGGTCACCCGGCCACGTCCACCTGTTGCGACCGTTCGACGGACTCCTGGACGAGCGTCAGGGCCACACGGAGCTCACCGCGGCCCTGCTGGAGATGGTCGGACTCGAGCCCAAGGTGGCCGTGATCTGCGAGATGCTGGAGCCCGGAGGTGGCTCAATGCCACCGGACCGCGCCCGAGAGGTGGCCGAGGAGATGGGGGCCCCGTTCGTGACCGGGGACGAGATACTCGACGCGTGGGAGCGCGGCCTCCGGGTGCGGGAAAACGGAAAAGGAACCGTGGGGTGAGGGTCGTCCGGGGGAGCCCCGGGTGAGGAAGCTCGCCATCCTGACGGCCGCGATGCTCCTCTCGGCCGTCGTCCCGTCGCTCGCGCAGACGGTCGGTGGGACGGCTCAGACGGTCCAAACCACCCAATCGGTGCAGACCGCGCCGGCAGGGACCGGAGGGGGAGGGACGGCGGTTCAGGGGACGACGCAGGCGGCGCCCTCC
The DNA here is from genome assembly GCF_053997775.1 of Methanopyrus sp. Classification (NCBI taxonomy): domain Archaea; kingdom Methanobacteriati; phylum Methanobacteriota; class Methanopyri; order Methanopyrales; family Methanopyraceae; genus Methanopyrus; species Methanopyrus sp. Next base: position 42,818 of record NZ_JBMXXF010000031.1, on the reverse strand, counting down.
GGTGGCGGCGCCGGCGGGTCGGCCGCCTCCCAGCCCACGCAGGGTAGTCAGAAGGGCGGAGGCCAGCACAACCAGAAGAAGGGAGGGAGTCACCAGCGGGAGGCCCAGCCAGTGAAGCGCGAGACGGGTGGATCCCAAGAGGCGGGGCTCGGCCGGCTGATGGGTGAGTACAGGTACTACACGATGGCGGCGGCGGTCGGCCTCATGGTGCTCGCTGGGCTGGTGGGTCACGGAATGCTGAAGTTCGAGCGCGAGACCGCCCGAGGCTTGTCCGGGTCGGGGTCGGAAAGACGAGCGGGGACGGGTAGATCGGGCGGCGGGAGGGAACGGCGCACCGGGTCGGGGAGGTCCAGGAGGCGCACATCGTCCCTAATCGAGGGCCACGAGGAGGACGTGGAGAAGGTTAAGCGACTGTGGGAGCAGCTGAGGGAGGAGTGAGGGGAGTTCGGGCATGGCGTTGAGGTGCCCCAAGTGCGGTGGTCCGGTGCGCCCACACCCGGAGTCGCTGGAGTGCGAGGAGTGCGGCTGGTCCAAGGAGCTGAGCGGCCGGCCACGGCGCTCCACCCGACTCAAGTGGGCCAAAGAGTACGCGACGCGGGTGCTGCGAGAGGAGTTCGATGACTGCGGCGTGGTGAAGGTCTTCGTGCGCGGCCCCCGGGGACCTCGGGGCGATGAATACCTGGCCGCCACAGTCTACGTGGAGGACCATCACAAGGCGATCGGCAAGGAAGGGAAGCGGGTGAAAGAGGTGGAGGAGCGGCTTCGGGAGATCTGCGAGGAGCTGGACGTGCCGCCGGTCCGCATCACCATCCAGCCCGCCTCGCAGGCTCCTGACTAGCCGTTTCCGTTTTTCCTTCCTGGTTCTGGTCCTGACCCGGGCCCCCGGTGGGTCGCGGTCCGCCATTCATCCGCCGGGGTGGTCCGACTTGCCGTCGGCGGTGGTCGTGGAGGACCTGAGGAAGGTCTACGAGACCGAGACGAGGGGTGAGGTGGTCGCGCTGGACGGGTTGAACCTGGAGGTGGAGGAGGGGGAGATCCACGGAATCCTGGGTCGAAGTGGGGCGGGCAAGAGCACGCTGATTCGGATCCTGCGCGGGGTCGAACGGTTCGACGAGGGTAGGGTGGAGGTGTGCGGGATCGAGCTGACGCCGGACGCGCCGGAGTCCCGGTTCACCGAGGTGAAGAAGGTCACCGCGATCCATCCGCAGCGGGAGTTCGGGCTGTGGCCGGAGACGGCGGCGGAGAACGTGATGCGGAAGCTGTACTGGAAGCGGTCGGGCGTGGAGGAGCTGCCCCCGGAGGACACGTCCGACTACGAGGAGCTGTACGAGGAGGCGTTGGAGTACCTGAGGATCGTGGGGCTGGAGCACAAGGCCGATCACTACGCCCCGGTGCTCTCGGGCGGCGAGAAGCAGCGGTTGCTGCTGGCGAGGCAGCTGGCCAAGGACCCGGAGGTCCTGCTCCTGGACGAGCCGGCGGCCATGTCCTGCCCGGGCACGAAGCAGCAGCTGCTGGACGCGATCCGACGGGCTAACGAGGAGAAGGGGCTGACCGTGATCGTCGTCTCGCACCTGACGGAGGTCATCGAGTACCTGTGCGACACGGCGACGCTGATCGAGGAGGGCAGGGACGTGCTGCACGGCTCTCCGAGGGAGGCGGTGGAGAGGTTGACCCGGGGGATGCCCGAGCCGGCCCCGAAGCCGGAGCCGGGGGAGGAGGTCGTCCTACGGGTCTCCGACCTCGAGAAGCGGTACCAGTTGCTGCGCTGCGGTGAGACGCTGCACATGCGGGACGTGAACCTGGAGGTGCGGCGGGGTGAGGTGCTGGCGGTGGTCGGTCCGAGCGGGGCGGGTAAGACGGTGCTGCTCCGGATGATCGCGGGGGTGGAGCTGCCGGACGGTGGGGAAATCGAGCTCAAGGTCGACGGTGAGTGGGTGAGCCTGACGGACCTGGGCTACGGTCGGATGGAGGCCCGTAGGCGGATCGGGATCGTGCACCAGGAGTTCGGGTACGTGCACCACGCCACGGTGCGGGACCTGCTCGCGGGCCGGCTGGGGGTGAAGAGCGCGAGCGTGCTGGAGCGGGCTCGGAAGCGGGCCGAGGAGCTCGGGATCAGCGAGAAGGTGCTGGACGTGCTCTACGCGCTGACGGACCTGCCGAGGGAGGAGGCGGAGGAGCGGTTGAAGGAACTGGACCTCAGCCCGGAGATCCTGGATGAGCTGTTTCCGAGGCTGCCGGCGGAGGAGGTCGAGAGGTTCGCCAGGCCCGTGTTCCAAGCCTTCGACCTGCCCATGGAGGTGCTGGACATGAAGTTCGGCGAGCTGTCCGGGGGTCAGAAGGTCCGGGTGGCCATCGCGCTGGAGTTGGCCACCGAGCCCGAGCTGCTCCTCCTGGATGAGCCGTTCGGGGACCTGGACCCCGTAACGCTGCGCAGCGTGACTAACTCGCTGAAGCGGTTCGTTGAGAAGCGAGGGATCACGACGGTCCTGGTGAGTCATGACGTGCGCTTCGTGGAGGAGACGGCCACCCGGGCGGTCCTGCTGGACGACGGTAGGATCGTGATGGAGGGAGGGCCGGAGGAGGTGTGTCGCGAGTTCGTGGAGAGAAGCGAGGCGCGGTTCCTGCAGTCGTAGCGGGTCGGTCGGGCCCCTCCCCTCATCGGGCTCGGCTCTGCGGGACTTCCTCATCCCCGATCCGAGGATCCGTCCCGGGTTCTATCCTCATCCGGGCCTCGGCTTGGCCGAGCCTCTTCATCCCTCGTAGAAGTACTCCCCGCGCCGCTTCTGCTCCCGGTCCCGGTGGCTGCCCGGCTTGTTGGCCCGGGGGCGCCGCGTCTCCGGGTCGCGCCGGTACGTGACTCCCAGCTCGGACAGGAACCGGTTCATGGCCTCCCGCTTGCCCTCGGGAGGGTTCGCCCGTCCCTCCCGGCCCGGCTCGCCCTCAAAGACCATCATTCGATCGCTGATGTAGTCCAGCAGGAGCAGGTCGTGGTCCACCACGATCGCAGCCGCCTCCCGGGCCTCGACCACCCGCCGGATCACCCGGGCCACGTTGATCCGCTCCTCCACGTCCAGGTAGGCGCTGGGCTCGTCCAGCAGGTACAGGTCCGCGTCTCGGGACAGCGCCGCCGCCACGGCCACCCGCTGCAGCTCGCCCCCGCTGAGCTCGTTGAGCGGTCGGTCCAGCAGGTACTCCAGGTCGAGCGGCTCCAGGATGTGAGACCGGTACCAGCTGGAGCCCCACTCGTCCCCGGCCGCCCGCTTCAGCGCGAGCTGCACGGGCTCCTCGGAGTCCACCTCCAGGTACTGGGGCTTGTACGACACCGTCACGTCCACGTCCAGCTCGCCCTCCGTCGGCTCCAGCACCCCGGCCAGCAGCTTGACGAAGGTGGTCTTACCGATCGCGTTGGGCCCCAAGGCCCCAACGATCTCGCCCTCCCGGATCTCGCCCGGTTCCACGACCAGCCGGAACCCGCCGTCGTACTCCTTCACCAGCCGCCCGTACTCCACCAGCGTCTCCCGCTCACCGGCCTCCGCGTCGGCCGGCTTCTCCGGCAGCACCACCTCCTCGTCGCGGAACCGCACGTTCTCCGCCTCCAGGTACCCCTTCAGGTACGCGTTGATGCCCTTGCCCACCCCCATCGGCTTGGAGACGATCCCGTAGGCCCCGCGCTTACCGTAGAGCACGTGCACCACGTCCGCGATGTAGTCCAGCGTGGCCAGGTCGTGCTCGATCACGAGCATGGGGATCTCTCGCTCCTCCACGATCTCCCGCAGGAGCCGCGCCAGCGTGAGCCGCTCCCGCACGTCCAGGTAGCTGCACGGCTCGTCCAGCACGATGAAGTCCGCCTCCCGGGACAGCGCGGCGACGATCGCCACCCGCTGCAGCTCGCCCCCGCTCAGCTCCGAAACGTCCCGGTCCAGCGCCCCGTCCAACCCCAGCCGCCGCGCGAGCCCGTCCGCGATCCCGAGCTCGTCCACGTCCTCCAGAACCTCCCGGACCCGACCCTTCACCACCTTGGGCAGGGCCTCAACATACTGGGGCTTGAGCACGGCGCGGAGCTCGCCGTCCGCGAGCCGGCGGAAGTGCTCCTGCAGCTCGGTGCCCGCGAACGCCCGGATGATCTCGTCCCAGTCCGGGTCGGCCTCCGGGTCGCCGAGGTTGGGCTTCAGCTCGCCCGTGAGAATCTTGGCGGAGGTCGTCTTGCCGATCGCGTTCCGACCGACGAGGCCCGTCACCCGGCCCGGCTTCGGGACCGGTAACCGGTACAGGCGGAAGCCTCCCTCCTCGTACCGGTGCACGCACTCTCCTTCGAGCTCCTCGGGGAGCCGGACGACCTTGATCGCGTCGAACGGGCACTTCTGCGCGCAGATGCCGCACCCGGTGCAGAGCTCCTCGGAGATCACCGGCTTACCCGAGTCCTCGTCGATCTGGATCGTCTCCTTCCCCGTCTTGACGCCCGGGCAGAACCGCTGGCACACGTAATCGCACTTCGAACCGCCCTTGCACCGCTCGCGGTCGATGATCGCGACCCGGTCGATGGCCGTCACCCCCTACGCCGGATAGTTGTAGAAGTACGTCCAGGAGAGGAGCCAGGAGGCGAGGTACGCGCCCAGCCCGTAGGCCAGCCATCCCTTGGCCCCGCCGATCCGCTCCGCCTCCACCAGTCTCTCCAGGACCCTCCCCAGCAGGAACGGGACCGCCAGGAGGAGCACGCCCAGGAGCGGTCCGCCGCGGACCGCCATCAGGTACCCGGCCAGGACCCCTAAACCCTCGTGGAGTAGGGCCAGGAGCAGCTTGTACAGTGGGTCTCCACCGTTCAACCTCCCGCCTCCCCACGGGTCGCTCTCGGCGGGCGCGCCGTCGGTACCGATTTCTTTTTTGCCGTGATCCGGTTCATGGGGCGAGGAGCGCAGGGGGGCTGCGGTTGAAGGTTTTCGAGCAGCCCGTGGAGGAGATCATGACCCCGGCGGAAAAGGTCATCACGGCGGATCCGGACGAGCCCATCTCGAAAATCTTCGCGAAGATGGAGCGGTACGGGGTCAAGGAGATCCCGCTCGTCCGGGACGGTGAGGTGGTGGGCATCGTCTCGTACTACGACGTGGTGGACGCGCACGTCGTCTCGGATCCCTCCTCGGTTAAATCGGAAACGCTGAAGATCAAGCCGGAAACCATCACCCCGGACACGCTCATCGTGGAGGCGATCACGGAGATGCTGGACTCGGGCCTCCGGGCGCTGCCCGTGGTCGAGGACGGGGAGTTCGCGGGCCTCGTCACGGAGTACGACATCATCGACGTGGCGCGCGAGTCGGAGCGGCTGGAGGAGATCGACGCGCGCGAGATCATGAACTCACCGCCGATCACGATCCACGAGGACGAGACGATCGCGAAGGCCCGGGCCCTGATGCGCGATCACGGGATCAGCCGACTCCCCGTGGTGAACGATGAAAACAAGCTTCGAGGCATCGTGACGACCACGGACATCATCCGCGAGGTGATCAAGCCGATCACGCGCCTGGGCAAGACGGACCGGAAGGGGGAGAAGGTGCCCGCCTTCGGCCACCCGGTGAAGAGCATCATGAGCTCCCCGTGCATCCGGTCGGAGCCGGACGAGACCGTCGTCGACCTGTGCGAGAAGATCGTCGAGCACCGGATCCGGGGCATGCCGATCGTCAACCAGCTGGAGGAGCCCATCGGCGTCGTGACGCGGCGCGACATCCTGCGGAAGATCCCGGAGCTGATGCGCCAGCGGGGCGTGTTCGTCTCGCTCAAGGGCGTCGAGGACGTGGACGACTTCACCCTCGTCATCCTGCGCAAGTCGATCGCGGCCGCGATTCAGAAGCTCGCCTCCATGCGACCCACCATCGAGGCGGCGGAGGTGCACGTCAAGCGGTACCACGAGGAGGGCAACCGCCACAAGTACTCGGTCCGCATCCACGTTAAGGACGCGCGCAACGTGATCTCCGTGAAGGCGCACGACTGGGACCTCATCACCGCCCTGAAGAAGGCCATCCGGCACCTGCTTCGGGAGACGCTGGGCGAGGAGGAGAAGGAGGAGACCGTGCAGCGGAAGGAGGCGCTGAAGGCCAAGCTGCAGCGGGGCGAGTAGCCCCCCACCGTCCCGGGCGGGGCCCTCAGGTGCGAGCCTGGTCCAAGGACGCGATGACCTCATTCGACGCCCGCGCCGCCGCCCGCGAGCTTCACTCCTTCCTGGAGGGGGCCCTGATCGACAAGGTCTATCAGGTGGACGAGGGCGAGCTGAAAGTCAAGCTCCACGTGCCCGGGCTGGGTTCGCACTACCTGGCCATCGAGCCCGGCCGGCGCGTCCACTTAACGTGGCGCCCCAAACCCAGCCCGGACAGCCCCACCCCCGCCGCCCAGGCCCTGCGCAAGGTGCTCAGCGGGGACCGGATCGAGTCCGTCTCCCAGGTCGAGTTCGATCGGATCCTCCGGTTCGACCTGCGCTCCGGGCGCCGCGTGTACGTGGAGCTCCTGCCCAAGGGAACCCTGGCCGTCGTCGACGAGGACGGCGTGATCGAGCAGGCCTTCCCGGCCCGACGCTTCCGGGATCGCGCGGTGGTCCCCGGCGAGGAGTACCGGACGCCCGAGCCCCCTCCCAACCCCTACAAGCTGGACGAGGACGAGTTCCTGAGGCTGCTGCTGGAGTCCGAGCGCGACGTGGTCCGGACCCTCGCCGTCGAGGTGGGGCTGGGTGGCCTCTACGCCGAGGAGGTGCTCCTGCGGGCCGGCCTGTTCGAGGAGCGGGAGCGGCACGCGTCCGAGCTCGAGCGGGAGGATCTGAAGGAGCTGTACGAGACGCTCCGGGACCTGCTGGGCCAGGTCTCCTCGGGCGACCTACGCCCGACCCTGTACGAGGTGGAGGAGGGGTACGTTGACGCGACGCCCGTTCCGCTGGAGCGGTACCGGGAGGAGGGCGTCGAGCTGGTGGAGAAGGACACGTTCCAGCGGGCCCTGGACGAGTACTACGTGGGGGAGTTCCTGGCCCGGGAGGAGGAGAAGGCGCGGGAGGAGTGGGAGCGGGAGAGGAGGAGGCTGGAGCGTACGATCGAGCGGCAGCGGGAGAGCGTGGAGCGGTTGGAGGCGAAGGCCCGGAGGCTCCGGGAGCGCGCGAACGCGCTCTACATGAATTACCAGCTTGTTAATGGGATCCTGCGGGAGCTGCGTCGGGCGGAGGAGGAGAAGGGGTACTCCTTGGAGGAGATCAAGCGGAGGATCCTGGAGGCCAAGGGGTCCGGGATCGAGGAGGTCGAGCGGATTGTGGACGTGGACGTTGACAACCGGCGCGTGATCCTGAGGCTGGAGGGGGAGGACGGCGAGGTCACCGTCCCCGTGCCGCTGGACGAGGACGTGCACTCCGTCGCCTCCAGGCTGTTCGACAGGGCCAAGGAGCTGGAGCGGAAGGCCGAGCGGGCCCGGGAGGTGCTCGAGGAGAAGGAGCGCGAGCTGGAGCGGCTGCTGAAGGAGGGGCCACCGGAGGTTCGGCTGGAGGAGCTGACCGTTCGGCTGACGAAGCGGCGGAAGAAGGCGTGGTACGAGCGGTTCCGGTGGTTCATTTCCTCGGACGGATTCATCGTCATCGGGGGCTCGGACGCGCACACGAACGAGCTGATCCTGCGGCGCTACCTCGAGGATCACGACATCCTGGTGCACGCGCACGTGCACGGCGCGCCGCACGTCGTGATCAAGACGGAGGGTAGGGAGGTGCCGGAGCGCACGCTGCGGGAGGCGGCCGTGTTCGCGGCCTCGTACTCTAGGGCGTGGCGGTGGGGGCTGCGAGCCGCGGACGTTTACTGGGTACCGGCCGAGCAGGTGGACAAGTCGGCCGAGGCGCCGCACGGTGGAGCGATCATCCGGGGACGGCGGAACTGGTTCCGGCGCGTGGAGCTGGAGGTGGCCGTGGGCATCCAGGAGGTCGAGGGGGGTTACCGGGTGATGGGCGGGCCGGTGTCCGCGGTGAAGCGGCACTGCCTGACGTACGGGGTGATGGTGCCGGGCGAGGAGAAGAAGTCGGCCGTGGCCAAGCGGCTGTTCGAGACGTTCAAGGAGGAGGTGGAGGACCTGCGACGCTACGTGACCGTGGACGACATCATGCGCGCCATGCCGCCGGGCAAGGCCCGGTTGGTGGAGTCCTAGCCCCGGTTTCGCCCCTCGAGTCGCCACTCGTCCTCGGCGCGCCTCGCCACGACCGCGCAGACGAAGTGGTCGAACGACGCGATCGGATCGATCTCGAGCGGGTCGTCGTCGGTGAGCCTCACGTTGGGTTCCCTGGGCACGGTCGAGTACTCGCCGTAGACCGAGAGTAAGTACCCCTCCCCGTCCCCCGGTTCGACCCGAACGAAGGCGATCTCGTCGGGCGCCGCCTTCCCGAGCCACGCGCTCCTCCCGTCGGTCACCAGGCCGATGCGCGGGGTCCCGTACTCGTCGTGCTCGTAGTCCATGGCGAGGGTCACGGAGGCCAGGGCCTCGCGGGGCGGTACCCCGTCCTCCAGCTTGTCCGCGATGGGGACGGTCTGCGCCCCGTTGGTGAGCACCAGGTGCCGGTTCACGACCCGGGCGCACGGGTAGACGACGTACGGGTTCTTGACCGCGTACTCCGGATCCTCCGGCACGATGTGCGCCTCGTCGTCGGACACCCGGGCCCGCCGGTCGGGGAAGCTGCGGCTGCACACCCCGTAGACGGCGATCGGCGTTCCCGACTCCGTCCGACCGAATAGCAGGAATCGGCCCACGTACATCGGGACTCACCCGGTCTCCTTCCAGGAGAGCTCGTTCCCGTGGGCGTCGACCGTGACGATGAGGGGACCGAACTCGCGGACCTCCAGGATCCACATGGCCTCCGGCACGCCCAGGTCCCGCCAGCATACGTCCCGGATCCGCTCCACGCGCTCGGAGAGCAGCGCCGCGCACCCGCCCGGGGCCGTCAGGTACACGGCCCGCCCCTTCATGAGCTTCGGGGCTTCGGGCCCCATGCCGCCCTTCCCCACGATGATCCGGACGCCCGCCTCCAGCACGTCCTCCAGGTACTTGGCCATCCTCGTGCTCGTGGTGGGTCCCACGACGACGAGCTCGTAGTCGCCGTCCCGCTTGCGGACGACGGGACCGGCGTGGAAGATGGCGGCGCGGTCCAGGTCGACGGGCGGCTCGCGCCCCTCGTCGAACATGCGCTGGTGGGCCTTGTCTCGGGCGGTGATCAGCGTCCCGTTCAGGTAGACCACGTCGCCGACCTTGAGCTCGAGCAGCCTGTCCGGGTCTCGCACGGGCACGGTCAGCCGGTGCTCGCTCGGGCTCACTCCACCTCGCCCCTCGGGTAGTCGTCCTGAACGATCTCGTAAAACCCGTCAGGGTAGATGATGGCCGTGGCCCTGCGGTTCGCCCAGCACTGGATGTTGACCGCCACGGGCAGGCCGGCCGTGTGGGTGTAGGCCATCTCGATGTTCACGGCGAGGGCGGTCGTGTCCCCGCCGAGCCCCATGGGTCCGATTCCGAGCTCGTTCACGGCGTCCAGCAGCCGCTCCTCGAGGTCGGCGAGGGCGGGATCGGGGTTGCGGACGTTGAGGGGCCGGAAGAGGGCGAGCTTGGCCAGGAACGCCGCCTCCTCGATGGTGCCGCCCACGCCCACCCCGAGCACGATGGGCGGGCACGGCATCCCGCCGGCCCGCTTCACGGTGTCCAGCACGAAGTCCCAGATCCCGCTGAGCCCCTCCGTGGGGAGCAGTCGGGTCACGGCGCTGGAGTTCTCGGAGCCGAACCCCTTGGGCATGAAGTGGAGGCGCAGCTCCTCCCCCTTGGTCGGGACGAACCGGATCACGGGCGCCCGGCGCCCGGTGTTGTCGCCGGTGTTCTCCCGGGTGATGGGGTGAACGACGTTGGGTCGGAGGGGGATCTCCTCGGTCGCGCGCTGCACGCCCCTCTTGATGCCCTTCTGAATGGTCTCGGCGAGCCGGACGGGGAAGCGGCGTCCCACCTCCGCGATCACCGTGATCAGTCCCGTGTCCTGGCACATGGGTACCTCCTTCTCCCTCGCGATCCGGACGTTCTCAAGGATGGCGTCCAGGATCATCCGTGCCCTCTCGTTGCTCTCCTCCTCGCGGGCGCGCTCCAGGGACTCCATCACGTCATCGGGCAGGCGGGTCTCGGCCACCCTGAGCGCCTCAACGGTGGCCTCGGCGATGCTCTCCACGAGCCCCTCCTCCGACTCCGACACCTCGACCACCCCGGATCCGGGCGAGGGTGCGGGCGGTTCGGTAGCGGGCCCAGAGCGCGCGTTCCGGGAGCCGCGCGGTCGTGGCGGCGCCGGGGATCGGGCAGGCCTCGACGCAGGGTGGGTACTCCCGGTCCGGGCACCCGTCGCACTTGACGGCGCCGTCGTCGCGGATCACGATACCGTCGACCGGGCAGGCCTCGACGCACCGACCGCAGGCCGTGCACCGGTCGGTGTCGATGCGGAGCGTGTCCCCGACGGGCACGATGGCTTGCACGGGACAGGCCTCGGCGCAGGGGGCGCGCTCAGGGTGGCAGTGAACGCACTTGACGGGGCGGCCGTGCTCGATGCGGACGGCGCCCTTCTGGCAGGCCTCGACGCACCGACCGCACCCTACGCACTCGGGCAGGCCGGTCCAGACCTTCACCGCTCTCGTTCCAGTTTCTCCAGCTCCTCCCACTGTTCATCCACCATCCTCTGGATCTCTTCGATCTCCTCCTCCGTCAGGTGCTGGAAGCGCTTCTGCCGCTTGAGGTATTCCTCCACGGGCTTCCGCTCCCGGGGCCGGTAGGTTAGCCGGAACTCCCCGTCCTCGACCTCGTACAGGACCCACATCCCGGTGTCCACGGCCAGCTCTCCGATCTCCACGGTCTCGGAGGAGTCGTAGCCCCAGCCGGGCGGGCACGGGCAGAGGACGTGGATGTAGGCGGGCCCATCCGTCTCCTTGGCCTTCTCCACCTTCTTGATGAGATCCTGGGGGTGCGAAATGCAGGCGGTGGCGACGTAGGGGACGCCGTGGTCGACCATGATCCGGGGCATGTCCTTCTTGGGACGCATCTCGCCGCGCCAGACCTTGCCCGCGGGGGTGGTGGTCGTGGCCGCGTAGGGCGGGGTGGCTCCGCTGCGCTGCACTCCGGTGTTCATGTAGGCCTCGTTGTCGTAGCAGATGTACACGACGTTGTGCCCGCGTTCCGCCATCCCAGATAGGGCCTGGAAGCCGATGTCGACGGTGCCCCCGTCGCCCGAGAAGACGGCGACGGTCACGTCCTCCCTGTCGAGCGCCTTCAGGGCGCGCTCCACGCCGGAGGCGACCGCGGCGGCGTTCTCGAAGGCCACGTGGATCCAGGGGACCTCCCACGCGGTCTCGGGGTACGGGGTGGTGGTCACCTCGATGCAGCCGGTGGAGGTGACGACGACGGTGTTCCGTCCGAGCGCCTTGAGGCACAGTCGGACGCACAGGGCGGATCCGCACCCGGCACAGGCGCGGTGTCCGGGGGCGAGCAGCTCCTCCTCGGGAATGGGCAGCCGGGGCTTCCGCCCGCTCAACCCGGATCCCCCTACACGTTCACGTTGATCCACACGGGCTCGTCCGTGCCCCTACCCTCCTCCGCGACCTTGATCGCCCTGAGCACGTCCTCGGGTCGGACGTCCCGGCCCCCGAGCCCGGCGATCGTGGAGGAGACCTCCACGTCCGGGGCGTGCGCCTTCACGTCGGTCCATAGGGGCGGCATGGCCCCGTACGAGTGCGTGCGGTCGATGGTGACGACGCCCTCCCGGTCCTGGATGATCTCGGCGATCCGGTCGCCGGGGAAGGGTCGGTAGGCCTTGACGCGGACGAGCCCGACATCGGGGCGCTCCTCGTCGATCACGTGCTTGACGGTGCCGCAGACGGAGCCCATCGCGATCACGATGTAGTCCGCGTCCTCGGTGTTGTACTCCTCCACCAACCCGTCCCCGTACGATCGGCCGAACGCGTCCGAGAATTCCCGGTTGACCTCCCCGATGACCTCGCGGGCGCGCTCCATCGCCTCGTGCTGCATCTTCTTGAACTCCATGTAGCAGTCCGGGCCGCCGACGGGGCCGATCGTCATGGGCTCCTCCGGGTCGAGCCGGCAGTGCACGGGCTCGAACTCGCCGACGAACTCGCGCACCCGCTCCTCGTCGGGGATAGCGACGGGTTCGAGCGTGTGTGAGAGGGTGAACCCGTCGAAGCAGACCATCACGGGGAGGAGCACGTCCTCGTGCTCGGCGATGCGGTAGGCCTGGATGATCGTGTCGAGGATCTCCTGGTTGGACTCGCAGTATAGCTGGATCCAGCAGGTGTCTCGCTGGGCCACGGTGTCGGAGTGGTCGCACCAGATGTTGATAGGGGCGGAGAGGGCGCGGTTGGCCACGGCCATGACGATGGGGAGCCTCAGCCCGGAGGCGATGAAGAGCACCTCGTGCATCAGCGCCAGCCCCTGGGAGGCGGTGGCCGTGAATACGCGTACGCCGGTCGCGGAGGCGCCGACGACGGCGCTGATGGCGCTGTGCTCGGACTCGACGTGGATGAACTCCGCGTCCAGCTCGCCGTTGGCGATGAACTCGGAGAGGTACTCGACGATGGGGGTCTGCGGGGTGATGGGGTACGCGGCGATGACGTCGACGTCGACCAGGCGCACCGCCTCCGCCGCCGCGTAGTTCCCGTTGATCACGCGCACGTCGGGCCCGAGCTCGGTCAATTTGGGGGTCCCCTCTACTCCATCTCCTCCTCCAACACCATCTCGATGGCGTCGACGGGGCAGACTTTCGCGCAGATCCCGCAGCCCTTGCAGTACTCGTAGTCGATCTTGAACGCGTCCTCCGCGGGCCGGACGCAGCCGTCCGGGCAGAACATGAAGCACCGGGCGCACCCGACGCACTTGTCCTCATCCAGAACGGGCCGGAAGACCCTCCATCGTCCCGTCTTGTTCCGGCGCGTGCTGCCGGGCTCCTTGATGACGGCCCCGATCGTGTACTCCATCTCACTCAATCCGCTCCACCTCCTCGTACGCCCGCTCCACGGCCCGGACGTTCTTCTCGGCGATCTCGCCGGAGAATCGCACGCGGATGGCCTCCCTCACGGCGTCCAGGGACAGCACCTTCGAGGCGCGGAGGTAGGCGCCCACCATGGCGGTGTTCACGATGGGCACGCCGAGCTCGTCCAGCGCGATCTCGGTGGCGTCGACCGCGTAGACCCGATACCCGGACAGCCGCTCGAGCACGTCGTTCCAGTTGTCCTCCGGGGCGTTGATCACGACCAGACCGTCCTCCCGAAGCCCCTCGGTCACGTCCACCACGCTCATCAGGCTCGGGTCCAGGACGATGATGTGGTCCGGCCGGTAGATCTGGGAGCGCACCCGGATGAACTCGTCCGAGATCCGGGCGAACGCCGTCACGGGCGCGCCCCGTCGTTCCACGCCGAAGAACGGAAACGCCTGGGAGTACTTCCCGTCCTCCTTCGCGGCGATCGCCAGGATCTCGGCCGCGGTCACGGCCCCCTGGCCGCCCCGGCCGTGGATGCGGATCTCGATCACGCGGCCTCCCCCTCACGGGAACTCCTTCGGGTACGAGCCCAACACCTTCGAGAAGGGGGTACGCTCCCGGAGCTCGGCGAGGGCCTCGCTCCCGGGGTACAGCATGCGGTGACCCTCGAAGTCCAGGAAGAACACGTAATCTCCCAGGCCGCTCTTCGCGGGCCGGGACTCGATCTTGGTCAGGTTGATCCCCCGGTCCGCGAAGATCCCGAGCACCTCGCGCAGCGCGCCGGGCCGGTCCGTGACGGAGAACACCACGGAGGTCTTGTCCTCGCGCGTGGGGGCCCGGTCCCGGGTGGAGAGGATCGCGAACCGAGTCTCGTTGTTCTCCAGCCGGATCTCCCGCACCACGTCGAGGTCGAACCGCTCGGCCAGCCGGGGCGGACCCAGGGCGTAGCCTCCCTCCTCCGCGGCCCGCCTCGCCGCCTCGGCCGTGCTGGAGGTGGGGACGAACTCGTGCTCCCCCAGCTCGTCCCGGAGGACGTCCCGCGCCTGCTCGTACGCGTGAGGGTGAGAGTAAACCACGTTCTCCTCCTTCTCCCCGACCATGAGCGCGTGCACGATCGGCAGCACGATCTCCCCGAACACCCGCACGTCCCTTCGCAGGAAGTTGTCCAGGGTCTCGCCCACGGATCCCTCCAGCGAGTTCTCCCACGGCACGACGCCGAACTCCGCGTCCCCGCGCTCGACCAGTGAGAAGACCTCGGTGATCGTGTCGGAGGGACGGAGCTCCGCGTCGTCCCACCCCATCCCGCCCAGGAACTCACGGGCGGCCTCCTCCGTGAACGTGCCCGGCGGCCCCAGGTAGGCGATCACCGGCGAGAAATTCGCACCCCCAGGACCTCCCGGGCTCCGGACGCGATCTCCGCCGCGATCAGCGCCAATCCCCTCGAAGCCGGCTCGGGCGGCAGCACTCCGACGACGTTAAAAGTCTTACTCAGAAGACCGCGGAGCGCGCTCACGAAGTCCTCATCCTCCGCCAGCCCGCCACCGATCCAGGCCTCGTCGCACCCGTAGACCGCGCCCAGCCCCGCCACCTCCCACGCCACCAGCCTCGCCAGCGCCTCCTTCCACTCCCGACCGCACCGCTCCCGGAACGCGTCCACGGCGTCCGACACGCTCTCGTCGACGCAGTCCGCCACCTTCACCACGCCGCCCCGGGAGAAGGCCTCGTTGGCCGAGCACTCCCCCGCGTCCACGGCCCGGATCGCCTCCAGGTCCAGCGGGCCCTGCAGCACCCCGGGGGCGCCGAGGCACGCGTCGATCCCGCCGATCACCCGGCCCCCCTTGACGACCACGGAGACCGTGTTCGAGCTCGCGTCGCAGACGACCAGGTCCTCCCCCTCCGAGAGCTCCAGCGCCATCCTAGCGGTCCCGAGCTTCTCCCCGCTGCCCACGTGAGAGAAGACGCGGAAGGCCAGGTCCAGGCCCGGGGTGTCCCGGTGCAGGCCCGGCGCCAGGTACGCCTCCACGTCCAACCGCAGCAGGTCCTCGATCATCCGGCGGCCCGCCCCGAACTCCGGGCCCGCGCCCCCGGTATCCCTCAGCCCGAAGCCCACGCCGACCTCCTCCGCCTCCTCCAGCGGGGTGAACTCGGTCAGCGCGTCCCCCATCCCGTAGTTCAGGCACACGCACTCCGCCTCGCGCAGCGCCTCCGCCGCGGGCTCGGGGAGGGCCCTCAGCAGCCCCTTACGAGCCACCTCCGGTCGCGGTGCCTTGCCCAGGAACCTCGGCCTATCCTCGCCGTCGTACGCGGCGACCTTCATCCCCGACGTCCCGTGATCGATCCCCACGTACATGCTAGAGACGCACCCTAAGGAGCTCGTGCTCGCCCGTCTCCGGGTCCACCCTCAGCGAGCCGAACTGGACGACCCGCACCGAGCGCTCGTGGATCAGACGACCCTCGACGATCAGGCGTCCCTCCTCGAGGTCCAGCTCCCGGAGCACGCCGATGCCCAGCAAGTCGCCCACCCCGTCGCACAGGCCGACGAGGATGTCCCGGAGCTCGCGCTCGTTGATCACGATCAGCTCCGAGATCCCGAGCAGGCGTCGGAGCTCGCGGGCGTGGCGGCCGCCCCGACCGATGATGCGGCCAGCCTCGTCCTTGACGACGAGCACGACCGCGTCGGGCGAGCGCTCGAAGTAGACGACGTCGGGTTCCACCTTGGAGACGGCCTTGATCAGCGCGATCAGCTCGTCGTCGGGCTCACCCGGCTCGCCGGTGCCCAGGAACGAGCGCTGGAGGGAGACCTCGTCCAGGTCCAGCTCCAGCTCCTCTCGGTCCTCGAAGAATTCCCTCAGCACGCGCTCCCGGCGGCGGATGCGGTCCTTTCGCTCCACCTCCTTTACGGCCTCCGGCACGGTCAGGTCGCGCACCTTGGTGTAGTCCAGGGAGCTCACCATCCGCTTGAGGTGGCTCACCTGCCCCTCCTTGTCCAGGAACGCGACGTGCGTGGGCCGGATCACGTCGACCTTGTGCAGCTTCAGGGCGCGGGCCGGGCCACCGTGGACCATGCCGGAGGTGTCGATGAGGACCGCATCCACGCCCTCGGCCAGCGCGAGGTCGACCATCCGTCGGGTGCCGACGGTGGTCTGGAGCAGGTGCCGGGACGGGGTGATCGAGCCGACGAAGTACCCGTGCCGCATCTCGACCTCAGAGAGCTCGTTCACGGGCTCCTCGACGATGCCCAGCGAGACGACCGCCGGCGGCCCCACGTCGGACTGGCCGACGTCGGCGTCCACGACCCCTACCTTCAGGCCCCGATCCACGAGCTCGTTGGCCAGGAAGGTGGCCAGGGTGGTCTTGCCCGAGTCCTGCGGCCCGATGATCATGCAGACCGGGGTGCCCGGGTGCTCCGCCAGCTCCTCCGCCAGGTCGGCCCAGTCGGACGGGGTCTCCATCCCGCCCTCCTCCTCGACCGTGGAGTACCGGGCGCCGGTGCCCAGTACCAGCTCCAGCTCCGCCCCCTCCTCGCCCGGCGTGATCGTGATCCGGTCGCCCCGCTGCACGACGACCTCGTCGCCCGTCTCCAGCTCGCTGCCCCGATTGGTCCGCACCTGACCGTCCACGACTCGCACCCGGGCCGGACCGTCCACGCGGACCGAGCCCGAGTCCAGGCTGACGCGTTCCTTCCTCACGATCGGCCACCCCGCATGACCATCAGGGAGACGAGCTTACCCCGGGTGAGCTCCTCGAGCAGCTTCTCCGCCTCGTCCTCGTCCAGGACGAGCACGACGCGGTCGTCCACCCTTCTCCACACCTCCGCCTCCCCGAGCTCGCGCCCGTCCACGAAGACCCTCACTCGATCCCCCTCCCCGATATGAATAGCCCCGCCCATCGGCTCGACGGAGACGGCCACCTTGCCGGGCGGCAGCGTGTGGGAGACCGGGGGCTTGGCGCCGGCGAGCAGGACCTCCACCTGGCCGTTCTCCGACACCCTCACGATCGCCCGACCCACTCCCTCCTCGCGCTCCAGGTCGCGCTTGATCACCCGCTCCACCTCCTCCCGGGAGACGCCCCGTGGGAACTCGTACTCCCGGCCCGCGATCCGCTCCTTGACCTCCCGCGGGGCCGGCGGCTCGCCCGGGATGTCCTTGATCTCGTCCGGGTTCTCCGGAAGCCGGTACACCTTCGTCCTCGGGTTCACGGCGGAGCGTAGCCGGGTTTGGAGGATCTTTTCTCCCACCACGTCCCCGTACGTGCGCCCGGGGATCGAGAACAGGGCGGCGATCGCCCACGCCAGCATCTCCACGTTGGGGTGCTGGTACGTCATCGCCGTGAGCTCCCGGGGCCCTGCCGCGAACCCGGCCGCGAGCAGTCCCATGAACGCGCAGGCTGTCATCCGGATCCGCTCCTCCGCCACGTACCGGTACAGGGCCGCCGCCAGGAACGAGCCCGCGAACACGTAGAACCCGCGCACGATCCCGAGCACTATGGCCCACGAGAGGCTCGACAGGTCTATCAACGCTCGATCACCTCCGACCCGACCCGAATTACCCCCTCCCGGACCACCCGCCACCGTCGCGCGTCCTCCCGCGCCAGGCGGACCCCGTCCACCTCGAGCTCCTCCGACTCCGGCAGCTCGCTGAGGCAGACCTCGTCGGACGGATCGGTGCCCACCCGCAGCCGGTCCCCCTCCCGCACCCGCACCGCGCCGCGCATCCTCCACCCCCGGTTCAGCGAGCAGACTCGGCACCCCGGACGGGAGGCGATGGCCAGGTACACGTCGGCCGGGTGCACCGACGTGGTGAGGTCGGGCCGCTCTAGGGACACCCGGGCCGGGCACGTGCCGGCGAGCATGACCACGTCGGCCGCCACGTCCAGCGCGGCGTGCTCCGGGGTCTTGTTGCTCACGTTGCCCCGCAGCACGGTGCGCTCGTCCAGCGGGACCGGCTCCCCGTCCAGCTCCACCGTGAACTCCTCCGAGGGCTCGATCGTCCCGCCCACGTTTCGAACCCTCGAGGGGGCCTCACCCTCCCGAATGAAAACCCTCTTAGCCGCCCGGACGGCGCCCACGTCCGGCGGGTCGGAGGGTCCCCCCAGGGCCTCGACCAGCTCGCGCACGTAGCAGTCCACCCGCCACACGTGCCTCGCGTACCCCGGTCGCCCACGCACCTCCACGCGGGCGCCCGGGCACCCGGCCGCGAACAGGGCCGCGAGCACGTGCTCCGGGACGACGACGGAGGGGTTGTCCGGGCCGGGCTCGCGGGTCGGGTCGGCGTGCAGGGTGATCGTGTCCTCCACCATCCGCAGGTGCCCCAGGTCCGCGGGCACCTCGCCCTCCGGGGTGACGAACACCACGCCGGGCTTCTCCCTCGGGTGGACCCTCAGGACGTCGTCCTCCGACATCGGCGCGTGGCCCTGGTCGCGCCCGTGCTTCCTCCTCACCTCCACGTACAACTTAACTCCCCCGCCGGCGATGAGGAGGGCCACCACTCGAGAGACGCGTGATGATCGGCCGGGATGACGCTGAGCCGGGGGCGATCCACGTGCAGGCCGCCACGGACGTGCACCTGCACTTTAATCCGGTGCGCGGGGACGGGTACCGAGTTTTCGAGCGGTTCCACCGGGCCGGCGGGACCGGGTTCGTCTCGCCGGTCCTCACGCTCAAGAGCTACCGGATCCGGGGGTTCGATCGACGGTCGTTCGAGCGGGCCTTCCGCCTGCACCTGGAGGGCGTGCGGTTCGGTCGGCTCGAGTACCCGCTGCGAGGGTACGCGAGCCTGGGCTGGCACCCGGCCGAGGTGGCCCGGCTGGCGGAGCGTGAGCCCGACCGGGTCATGGAGGTGGCGGAGACCGTCTGCGATCTGATCGAGCGCTATCACGCCGAGTACGACGAGGTCGTCGCGATCGGGGAGGTGGGTCACCCGCACTTCCCCGTCCGGGAGGAGGTCAGGCGCGCCTGTCATCGGGTGTTCCTGAGGTTTCTGGAGCTCGCGAAGGATCTGGACCTTCCGGTCATCTACCACGGTCCCCGGGCCTCCAAGAAGCACTACATGCGGCTGAAAGAGTGGCTGGAGGGGGCCGGATTCGATCCGGAGCGGTTCGTGCGTCATCGAGCCTCGCCCGACGTCGGGCTGGCCAGGGGCGTGGGCGTTTGGCCGTCCGTCCCGGCCTCGCGGCGCGGGGTTCGGGAGGCGGCCGAGTCCGGGGACGAGTTCCTGCTGGAGAGCGACTACCTGGACGATCCCACGAGGCCCAACGCGGCGCTGCCCGTCCGGGCCGTGCCCAAGGCCGCAAGGCTGCTAAGGCTGGTGGATGAGGACCTGGTGGGCCGGGTGATGGTGGAGAACCCGGAGCGGGTGTTCGGGGTGGAGTTCGAGCCGCTGTAGGGGGCCAATCGATGCCTGAAACGGTGGTGCTGGTTCACAACTACCAGCGGCCCGAGGTGCAGCTGCTCGCCGACCACCTGGGGGACTCGTTGGAGCTGGCGATGAAGGCGCGGGAGGTGGAGGCGGACCGGATCGTGATGTGCGGCGTGGACTTCATGGCGGAGGTGGTGAAGATCCTGAACCCGGACCGGGAGGTGGTGGTTCCCGACCCCCGGGCGATGTGCGGGATGGCACTGAGGCTCCGGGCCGAGGACCTGCGGGAGTTCCGGCGGGAGCACCCGGACGCCGCCGTGGTCGCGTACGTGAACACGACCGCGGAGGTGAAGGCCGAGGCCGACGTGATGTGCACCAGCGCCAACGCCGTGGAGGTCGTGTCCAGGCTGCCCGAGGACGAGGTCATCTTCGTCCCGGACAACAATCTGGCCGCGTGGGTGGCGGCCAACGTGGAGGACAAGGAGATCATCCCGTTTCCCGAGCGCGGGTGCTGCCCGGTCCACCACGCCATCACCCTGTCTGACCTCCGAGGCCTGGCGTCCCGGTACCCGGACGCGGACGTGCTGGTGCACCCGGAGTGTCCGCCGGAGGTGTGCCGGGCGGCGGACTACGTGGGCTCGACCTCACAGATCTACGAGTACTGCCGGGAGCGGGGCCCGGACCGGATCATCATGGGGACGGAGGAGGGGCTGGGGTTCCGCATCGAGCGGGAGCTGGGCGTGGAGGTGATCGTCCCGGGGCACGCCGTATGCCCGGACATGAATGTGACGACGGGCGAGAAGGTGGAGCGGGTGCTTGAGGGGAGGGTACCGCGAGCGCTCTTGGTCGAGCTGGATCGGGACGTGATGAAGGACGCGGAGGAGACGGTGGAAGAGATGTTCAGAATCACCGGGTAGCGGGAGGAGCGCGATGCTCCGGCGGCTGTTTCGCCGTCCTCGTAAAACCGTAAAAAGTCGGTTGTACGACATCAAGAGTCGGGTTGGGCCCGTGGACCCGGATTCCGTGGTCGAGACCATCGGAGGGCCGATGGAGGAGCAGCCTCGCCCCATGACGACCGATGAGGGGGAGCGAAAGGAGCTGAAGGAGGATGTGAAGGAGCTGGACTCGTTCATCCGGAGTTATTCGGGCCGCTCCGAGACGGAGCTGGTCACCGCCTACCCGCTGTACGAGACCATCCGCGTACTGGCCTCGATGGGAGGAGGGAGGAGGACGAGGAGGGCGATCGTGGACGTTTCCGCGGTCCGCATCCCGCTGCTTCTCGCCTCCCACAACGCGGTCGGGCCCACCTCCGACCTGACGGAGGGTCTCCCACCGGACTCCGACGAGTACGTGGTGGTGGCACCGTACCACAAGGTGAGCCTGAAGCCGCTGCATCCGGGTCCCCTGAGGGTGGACCGGCCGAACGGCGAGGTGGTCAAGCGGCGCTGGAAGCGGCTGCCGAACGTGTGCTCGTGGGGCGTCGAGGCGGTCGTCGTCCAGAGGCTGTGGGAGGTCGCTCCCGTGCTCGTGCTCGTGACGGACGCGGTCGCCTCGCTGTACGGGGTGTACCTGTCCTCCATGCTGGACGCGCCCATCATGGACGTTTCTTACCTGTGGATGTACACCAAAGGGAAGCCCATCTGGGAGGACGAGAGGGGTCGGAAGCGGGCGCTGCACTGGTCCCAGGCGGAGACGCTGCGCTCCCTGAAGCCGGATTACATCGTGATCCTGAGCAGCGTGAAGCGCCGGCAGTTTAAACGCGTGGTTCGCGCCGTCCGCTCCGAGGTGAGGAGCTCCACCCTGATCCCCGTGATCTCCCGGGACCACCGGGAGCTGGGCGAGAGGCTGCTCAAGAGCATAGAGGATGAAATACCCATGGTGGGCGATCACACCCACAAGGTCTTCCAGCTCGAACCGTTCGTGGCCCGGCTGGTCAAGGACGTCACCATGGCCCCGCTCCCTACCTCGGTGTACAACGAGGTGAAGTCACTTCGGTTCAGACCCCTGACCCTCGAGGTTAAGGTCGAGGAGTCCTAGTTCAGACCACCCAGCACCGGCGGAAGCACTCGGCCACGGCCTCCGTCACCGGACCCCTCCGCACGACCACCCGGGTCTCCTCACCGTCCCTCACGCACTCGAACCGTTCTCCCCGAACCTCGGGCAGCGGCGCGTGCACACGGATTTCGAGGCAGCTTGAGAGGTTCCACCCACCATCGGATTCCCCGCGGGCCCTCCGGGCCCGGGCGTTGGCCTCCCCGGGGTCTACCTCACCTATTTCGGGCCACTCGGGCAGCCCGGTCAGCGAGCAGGAACCGGGCCGCGATCGCAGCCCGAACCTGGCCGCCAGCCACGCGGTCGTCTGGTCGCCGAGCCCGCACTTCAGCAGCGGGACGTCCACCTCGAGCTCGTACAGGGCCCGGAGCCCGGGCCTGCCGCGCGTCAGCTCCGATACGTTCGTCCCGTCCAGGACCGCGTCGACGCCGTCCACGGCCTCCGTGATGGCCGCGTAGATCGCCCGCTTGCACGCGTAGCACGGGTGGTCGTCCGGGCCCGAGAGGACCTCGCTCACGTCGGGCCGCACGAGCAGCTGGTCGACGTTCAGCGGGGGCGCCGGGGCCGGGTCGGGCTTATAGGGTAGGGCGGCCGTGCACGCGACGACGTTACCTCTCCCCAAAGCTTTAACCGCGGCCCGCAGCAGGACGGAGCTGTCGTGGCCGCCGGAGTAGGCCACGGCCACGCGCTCGTAGGTGGACTCCACGTACGCCTTCAGCCGCCTGAACAGCCGGATCGGGAACGACGGCATCGTCCGGCCCCCGTGCGGCTGGTGTACACTGGGGGTTGAAGGTTGGAGGAGGTGTTAATCGAGGGATTCGGTCCCGGGGACACGCCCGAGGACGTGCTGAAGCGGTTGCGCGATCATCGGGTCAAGCCCTCGGAGGTGGGCAAGATCTGGCTGGCCAACGGGGCCGCCCTGTGCGAGGTTCAACGCGACGCGGCCCGGCGGCTGCTGCGCAGCGACAAGGCCCGGCGCCCGAGCGAGGAGGAGTCTCGGGAGATCAAGCGGGTGGACGAGTACGTTCGCCGGTTCCAGCGGTTGGTCCAGCTGGAGCGGGAGGCGGAGATGCGGGCGATGGAGGAGGAGATCAAGCGGCTCTCGGGTCGCGAGCGGGAGGAGAAGGGGCGCGCGGTGCTCAACCTGCGGGGCACCCGGGCGGGCCGCGAGGTCGGCGGGTACTACCTGGTCAAGTACGGGCGCCGCGAGGAGATCGACACCCAGATCTCCGTGGGAGACCTGGTCCTGGTGAGCCGAGGGGACCCGCTGAAGAGCGATCTGACCGGTACCGTCGTGGAGAAGACGCGGCGCTCGATCACCGTGGCGTTCGACAACCCGCCGCCCCGGTGGGCCGTCGGGAAGGGGATCCGGCTCGACCTGTACGCCAACGACGTCACGTTTCAGCGCATGCTCGAGGCGCTGGAGCGCATTCGGCACGCCCGGGGCCGGCTGCGGGAGCTGAGGAACGCGATCATCGGGCTGCGGGAGCCGGAGGAGGCGGAGCCGGAGGACGTGGAGTTCGTGGATCGGGACCTGAACCCGTCCCAGCGTGAGGCGGTCCGGTACGCGCTGGGCGCCCCGGACTTCTTCCTGGTGCACGGGCCGCCAGGCACGGGCAAGACCCGGACGCTGACGGAGGTGATCGTGCAGGAGGTGAAGCGGGGGAACAAGGTGCTCGCCACGGCCGAGTCGAACGTGGCCGCGGACAACCTGCTGGAGAACCTGCTGGAGCGCGGCGTGAACGCGGTTCGGGTCGGGCACCCGGCTCGCGTCTCGAAGAAGCTGAAGCGGCGCACGCTCAGCGCGCTCGTGGAGAAGCACCCGCTGTACGAGGAGGCGGAGCGGCTGCGGGAGCGAGCGCGGCGGCTGATGAAGGAGCGGGACCGGTACCAGCGCCCGACCCCCCGGTGGCGCCGGGGCATGTCGGACGAGACGATCCTCCGGCTGGCCCGCAAGGGGAAGGGCGCGCGCGGGGTCCCACCGAACGTCATCCGGAGCATGGCGAAGTGGATCGAGCTGAACCGGGAGGTGGAGAAGCTCTTCGAGGGCGCGGACGACCTGGAGGAGCGCGCCGTGAAGGAGATTCTGGAGGAGGCCGAGGTGGTGGTCACGACGAACGCGAGCGCGGGCCTCGAGTTCCTGGACGAGGTCGAGTTCGACGTGGCCGTGATCGACGAGGGATCGCAGGCGACCGAGCCCTCCGCCCTGATCCCGATCACCCGGGCCCGGCGGTTCGTCATCGCCGGTGACCACAAGCAGCTGCCTCCGACGATCCTGAGCGAGGAGGCGGAGCCGGAGCTCTCCCGCACCCTGTTCGAGCGGCTGATCGAGGAGCACCCGGAGCTCTCCCGCATGCTCCGGATCCAGTACCGGATGCACGAGGACATCATGGAGTTCCCGAACCGGGAGTTCTACGACGGCAAGCTGGAGGCGCACGAGAGCGTGCGCCACCACACGTTGGCCGACCTGGGCGTCCGCGAGCCCGACGTGGAGGAGCCCTGGGCGAGCGTGCTGGACCCCAAGCGACCGCTGGGTTTCGTCGACACCTCCCGGCTGCCCGAGCGGATGCGGAGGGAGCGGCAGCGGCCGGGGTCCAAGTCCAGAGAAAACCCACTGGAGGCCGCGATCAGCGTGTTCCTGGTGGAGAACCTGGTCGAGCAGGGACTGCCGCCCGAGGACGTGGCCATCATCACCCCGTACGACGATCAGGTGGACCTGATCGGCCGACTACTGCGAGAGCGAGGGTTGGAAGACGTGGAGGTGAACTCCGTGGACGGCTTCCAGGGCCGTGAGAAGGAGGCGATCGTCGTCTCGTTCGTGCGCAGCAACCCGGAGGGTCGGGTGGGCTTCCTGAAAGATCTGCGCCGGCTCAACGTGGCCATCACGCGGCCGCGTCGGAAGCTCGTCTGCGTGGGAGATTCCGAGACGCTGTCCTCCCACCCCACCTATCGCCGCTTCATCAACCACGTGAGGGAACGCGGAGTCCTAATAAGCCCCACCTCCGTGCGCCCCCTCGCTCCACTGTTAAGCCTCGCTAGGAGCGTTCCAGGAGGGAGTAGGGGGTGAGAACGTTCACCCCGATCGTCGTTGAAACCATCGACGACGGGGAGCTGTTCCTGGGCATGGGGGAGTACTCGCAGCGCATCTACCTGGATGAGCTGATCCTGTGGTTCGGGGTGCTGCTCGACGACGAGCACGTGATCGACGAGGACCGGCGGGTGGAGGAGAAGGTGGACAAGCTGCTGAAGACGCTGTACTACGGTACCGTCGGCTACGTGGTGGAGAAGCACA
This sequence comes from Methanopyrus sp., assembly GCF_053997775.1. NCBI lineage: Archaea > Methanobacteriati > Methanobacteriota > Methanopyri > Methanopyrales > Methanopyraceae > Methanopyrus > Methanopyrus sp. The sequence continues at coordinate 18,112 of NZ_JBMXXF010000031.1, read as the reverse complement.
CGGATGAGGATGACAACGCCTGGGTCTATGCGCATGCGCACACTTAAACCATAAGTGATATTACGACTGAGCGACGGTGCGCCGGGACGGCGGGGGAGGGGACGGTGCGGTGGCGGCTCGCGGCGGCGCTGGTGGTGACGGTCACGCTCTCGCCGATCGCCTGCCTGGGGTCGTTTCACGCTAAGTACCACCGGTACCTGCACCTCACCCGGCTCCAGGCCGCGGTCTCGGACCTGGACCGGGCCTCCCGGGACGTGGGCAGCGTGCTCGCCTCGTTCGACTACTTGTCCTACAAGGCGACGCTGTACGATAACACCGTCAGGATTGGAGGGAACCCGGGCCGCGATCGGGTGGAGCTGCTGAGGGCACTGGTCGGGGCGGAGCGGCGGCTCAGGGACGCCCGGGCTCACCTGGACAGCGCGGAGAGGAAGGGCGTGAACGTGTCCGACGTCGCCCGGACCGTCTCCGAGGTCGCCGCGGAGCTGGGGGAGGCTCGGTGGCTGGTCGAGCGGGGGAAGGTGGGGGTCACCGACCGGGTGAGGGCCGTGACCAAACTCGCCCGGGTCGAGGGTCGGTTGGAGATTAAGAAGCGGCGTCTGATGGGTGAGCTGATGGGCCGCATGCCCCGGATGAAGTACTACGAGCTGGTGGAAAACGTGCTCTTCCTGCCCCCGTTCAACGCGCTGTTCGCGCTGGCCACCGCCCTCGGCCCGTAGGGGGGACGCGGGCTGAGGTGGCTCGGCCCGGTCCTGGCCTTCGCCTCGTACGCGGCCTCCAGCACCCTGATCATGCTCCGATACCACCCGATGACGGTGTCGGACGCCCTCGCCTACGGTCTGGTGTACGGGCTCGCGGCCCCCGCCCTGGCCGCGGGCACCGGCGCCCTCCTGGACCGGATATTCCGCGTGGGCAGGCCCGCCGAGCTCGCGCGGAGCGTGTCGGAGGGATTCGCGCTCTCGGGGGCGATCCTGCCGTCCGGGCTGGTTCACCCGGTGATGGGGGCCGTCGCGGCCTCGCTGACCGCGCTCCTGGCCTCCGGGTACCTGATCTCCCGACGCGTCGGGATGCCGCTCTCCCGGGGGATCGTCGGCGTCGCGACCGCCGCGGCGGTGGTCTTCGCGGCGCTCACCTCCTGGATGGCCGTCCCGTTCTTCGCCGACAACCCCATTTACGCGCTTGCGGTCGCGTTCTTCGTCTTCATCGTTGGGCTGAAGACGGGGCTCGGGATCGGGTTCGCGGGCTTCGGCCTGCGCCGCTCCGTGCTGATCGCCCTGCTCCTGTCCGCGATCCTGGTGCCCGCCATCCTGGGACTCGGGTGGCTGACCACCCGGTTCCTGTCGGCGGCCCTGGAGACCCAGCGGTACGCCCTACTGGGGCACGCCGTCCTCGGGCTCGTCCTGATGGCGATCGGCGCGTTCATCGCCCGGAAGTGGCACGTGGAGCGGTCCTCCGAGGAGGTCTCTCGGCTGGGCGTCTTCGTCGTGGCCGTGCCGTGTCCGATCTGCCTGATCGGCGTGGCCCTGTCCGTGGCCCTCTACGCCAGGATCGGGTCGCTGAGCCTATCGCAGTCCGCCCTCGTGCTCTGGGCCTGTTACACCTCGACCACGCTCGCCAGCCTGGTCTCGGCCGAGGCCCTGATCCGGGCCTTCCGGGTCCCTCCCGCGGTGGCCCTTAGCGGATTGGAGAACGCCGTGGGACTGCTGTTCGTGCTCACCGGGCTCATCGCCTGGCTGTACCCACTGTGGAAGAAGGCGCCCAAAGTCCGCATACCGACGCCCCCAGCGCACGAACTGTGCCCGGTCCTGGCCGCGCTCCTGGGCCTGGCGGTCCTGGGGTACGGGTGGGCCATGCGTCGGGAGCGGATGGGCGAGTACCCGCCCTCCAACCCCGTGGACGACGCGCTACGGGTGGTGATACGATGGCTAGCGTCGCGACGGTGATCAACCAGGCCCTGTACGTGGTGATGCAGGCCCTGCTTTACCCGACGGTAATCCTGTTGCTGCTCTTCCTTGGGTACTCCATCATCGAGTTCGGGATGTTCCTGCGGGAGGTGGTCCTCAGACCGCACTTCACCCGGCGGGACCTGGAGGAGGTGCTGGAGCGGTTCCCCAAGCTCGAGGACGTGCGCCTCCCGCCGCACTTCCGAGAGTACCTGAACCGACTGCGGAAGATCCTCCGCGACTCGAACGACCCGGAGGAGGCGGGACTCCGGGCCGAAAAGGAGCTGGAGAACCTGGAGAACTACCTGGCCCGTCGAATCTCCAGGACCCGGATCGTGGTCCGGCTGGGCCCGATGCTGGGCCTGATGGGCACGCTGATCCCCCTGGGCCCGGGCCTCGAGCAGCTGGCGAAGGGCAACATGGCCGGGCTCGCCACGGCCCTGATCACGGCCTTCGCCACCACGGTCGTGGGCCTGGCCTCCGCCGGCCTCTGCTACGTGATCACCCTCTTCCGCTCGCGGTGGTACGAGAAGGACGTTTCAGACCTGGAGTTCCTGGCCGAGATGATCCTCAACCGGGAGTTCGGGGGGTGAGGCGTGCCCCGATACCTACGCCGCCGACGTCGGCGGCGCTTCCTGGGCGGGGACGACGGGGACGACGATCCGCTCACGGGGGTAGCCAACCTCTTCGACGCCGCGATGGTCTTCGCGCTGGCCTTCATCCTCACCATGTCGGCCAGCTACGGGCTGACGAAGGTGCTGAACCCCAAGGTCTCGCAGGCCACCATCATCACCAAGACGACCTCGGGCAAGGTCGTCGTGACCAAGGTCTACCGCACGCCGTCCGGGATCAAGGTGGAGAAGTTCAAGGAGGTGACTCGGGCCAAGCGAGGCGGCGCTCAGCTGGGTCAGATGAAGAAGATGGGCGGCACGGTGTACAAGGTGGGTAAGAAGTACATCTGGGTGCCCGGCTAGCGGCGGCGGAGCGGTGGGATCACCGGGATCAGCGGCAGCGGCGAGCCGCCGGAGCCCGTCCCGGTCGATCCCTTACCCTCCCCCTGACCGCCCTCACCACCGGACCTGCCCGGTTCAACGATCATCACCTGAGGGTCGAACTGCGCCATCCACGCGAGGAGTTCCTCCGGGTCCGCCGTGATCGTGACGCCCTGGATGGTGAGGTCCACCGGCGGGTTCTCCTCGTACCCGTACCGGTCCCAGAACCACCGGATCCAGTCCACCAGGTGCAGGTTCGGGTCGCCGAAGTACTTCTCGGAGAGGTTCCTCAGGTACGCCCAGCGCACGTAGTCCCCCATCAGCAGCTCGGCCACCTCGCAGGCCCGCTCCACGTACCGCCAGAACCGCTCCTCGCCGCCCAGCTCCGCCACCGCGTTGCCCAGCGCCCAGCGCGCGAACGGCTCCACGTACCGGTCCCAGGGCCGGTAGAAGTCGCGGAGCACGGTCTGAATGCACCAGCGCTCCCGCCACTCCTTGATCGGGGACGTGCGCACGTGCGTGTAAACGTCCAGGAACAGGTGGCTGGAGATCCCCACCTCCGCGCACCAGATCGTCCGCTCCCGGTCCAGGTGAAGCAGCGGCATCACCGTCCGGTCCGCGATGATCTCGGCGTACTCGTGCACGTGCTCGGGCCAGTGCGCCCACCGGTAATCCACGTACCGGAGGTCGGGGTACCGGTCGTGGTAGGCGGCGGTCGCGAAGTCCGGGGCCAGCGAGGAGTACAGGATCACCCCGCCGTACTCGGGGCTTCCCGGGTGGGCCACGGCGGCGAGCACGAGGCCGTACAGCAGGTGCACCGGGCCGGAGGGCATCCGGGTCCCCCACGGGGGTGGGTGAGCCTTAACCTTCCATGTAATATGCGCCCGGTGCGGGAGGCGGGTGGGTCGTAGGAGGGCGCCGGAGCGGTGCCCGTTCTGCGGTGGTAAGCGGTTCGTTCGGATGGATCCAGGGGAGCGCACTCGGGACCTGCCCTGGTGGATTCGGGAGCTGCTGTGGGAGGAGTCGGGTTGATCGACAAGCGGGTGGCGATGGTGCTGGATCGGCTGCGCGGGTTCGAGCGTCCCAAGCTGCGGTTGGAGCAGTACGAGACGCCCGGAGAGCTGGTTCGGGTGCTACTCTCCATCGCCGACGCGGAGGTGGGGCTGGAGGGGGCCAGGGTGCTGGATCTGGGGGCGGGTACGGGGAAGATCGGGATTGGGGCCGTGCTGGCGGGGGCGAGTCGGGCCACGCTGGTGGACGTGGACGGGGACGCGCTGCGGGTGGCCCGGGAGAACGCGGAGCGGGTCGGGGTGCTGGATCGAGTGGAGTTGGTGCGCTGCGACGTGCGGGAGTTTCGGGGCGGTCGGTTCGACGTGACGGTCATGAACCCGCCGTTCGGGGTGCAGCGCCGGGGGGCGGATCGGCCGTTCGTGCGGGTGGGGCTGGAACACGCGCCGGTGGTGGTCTCCCTGCATCGGGCGGGGACGGAGGACTTCTGGAGGGAGAGGGCGCGGGAGTGGGGGGCGGAGTGCGAGGTGGTGGGTCGGGCGAGGTTCCCGGTGCCGGCGATGTACCGGCATCACCGGCGTAGAATTAAACACGTGGGCGCGGTCGTTCTCGTGTTCCGGAGGGGTAGGTAAAGGGGGTCGACCTTGGGGGATCCCGTGGAGAAGGTGAGGAACGCGCTGGTGCCGCACCTGGAGGAGCTGGAGGATGAGCGGGTGGCGGTGGTCGCGGACATCGACGTGGATGGACTGGCGAGCGCGGCGATCCTGGGACACGTGCTGCAGGGTCTGGACCTGGACTTCGTGCTGTACTTCTCTCCGCCCGCGAACTTCACCGAGGTGGTCTCGGGCATCGCCCCGGAGTGCGACGTGCTGATCGCGGCGGACCTGGGGTCGACGGCGCGGGACGCCGTGCAGGATGCCAGGTCCGAGGGTTGCCGGGTTTTCATCGTGGATCACCATCAGGTGCTGGAGGACGTGCGCCCGGACGTGTTCGTGCACGACACGCGGCTGTGCGCGGCGGAGCTGTGCTACTGGGCCACGCTGGACCTGCACGAGCGGGACCTGAAGCTGCTGGCGGCCTACGCGGCGTTCACGGACTACGCGGAGGAGCACTCCCGGGTGCTGGATGAGGTGCTGCGCCGGTACGATCGGCGCAAGGTTTACACCGAGGCCAGCCTGCTCGACTACGCGCTGGTGAAGATGGACGGGGACGATCGCAGGGAGCTCGCGCTCAAGCTCCCGGAGACCGCGGTTCCCGAGCTGGATGAGGTGTACGAGCTGGCGCGGGAGGCCATGCTGGAGGAGCACGAGGTGCTTCAGCGCGCCCGGGAGGTGGCCAAATGCCTGGAGGAGGTCGTGGCGTACGCGATCATGGACGACATTCACCCCGCGATGACCGGAAGGGTCGCGTCCCACGTGGCGGGCGTGATGGGCACCCCCGTCGGGGTGTGCGTGAGAAGAGGAAAGGTCAGCGCCCGAGTCGTGGACGGGGAGGGGATCAACGTCGCCAAGGCGATCAGAAGGGCCGCCGAAAAGGTGGGAGGAAAGGGGGGCGGCCACGCCCCGGCGGCCGGCGGGGTCGTCCCAGAGAGTCGGGTCGACGAGTTCCTGAGGCTGTTCGCGGGGGAGATCAAGCGTCAGATCGAGGGCCGGACGAGCGACGAGTGAAGAAGTACGTGAAACCGGGTCGGTTCGTGCTGCCGGGGGACAGGATCACGCTGGCCGAGGCGTTCTACCCGGGGCCGGGAACGTACGAGGACGACGGGATCGTGCGGGCCGCCGTGACCGGGACGGTGGAGGTCGACCTGGAACGCCGCGAAGTCCGGGTCAAGCCCCTCGTGGACACGCCACCGAAGCTCCGCAAGGGCGTCCCGGTCATCGGGCGCGTGCAGACGGTGAAGGAACAGGTGGTGCTGGTGCGGATCGACCTAGCCCACGATCGCATGGACCGAGAGCCCGCGGCCTCGGGCGTGGGCGGCATCCACATCTCGCGCGTTCGGGACGCGTACGTTGAGGATCTCTCGGAGGAGTTCCAGCCCGGGGACATCGTTCGCGCCAAGGTGATCAGCGTCAAGACCCCGATCCAGCTCTCCACCATGGGGGAGGAGTACGGGGTCATCCTGGCCTACTGCAGCCGATGCCGCAGCGAGCTGGAGCGGATCAAAGGTAGAAAGCTGAGGTGCCCCACCTGCGGGCACACGGAGACCCGGAAGGTCGCCTCAGGGTACCTAAGGGAGGCCTGAGGCTTGACCCGGATGGAGAAGCGGGAGGTCACCTTCTCCTTCCCCGACCAGGACACGGTGCGCAAGTTCATTCGCGCGGTGGAGAGCGAGCGCACCCGGGGCGTCGACGCCTTCCTGGACGCGAAGGGTACCCGGGTCAAGGTGAAGGTGTTCGGGCCGCACGCGGCCGTGGACGCCTACATCCGGCGGCTGGGGGAGCTGCGCAAGACCGTCCTGACCGAGTCCGAGGACGAGAAGCGGGTGCGGCTTCACCTGAGCACGGTCTGCCGCGAGGCCGGCGCCCCGAAGGTCCCCTCCGAGCTCCTGGCCCAGGTCCTGGAGCGGCGCGGGTACCGGGCCGAGGCGCGCGGGCCCTGGCTCACCACGGACGCCCCGATGCGGGAGATCAAGGCGATCGTGCGCGAGCTGGCCGAGCTTTACAAGGAGGCCCGGTTCTACGCGGCCTCCGAGCCCGTGCGGCGCCTCCTCACCCTCGTCTGCCACGAGCACGGCCTGGACCCGATGGACCTGGCCTACGCGGCGCTCGACCGGGGCGTTCTCCGCGAGGGTGAGGACGGGCGCTGCGAGCTGAAGAGGGACCCGGAGAGGACCCTAAAGGAGCTCGAGAAGCTCGCGTCCGAGCTCAAGCGCGAGGGGCGCGAGCGCGGTCGCACCCTCGAAGAGCTGCTGGAGTTCGAGGAGCGCCTGTGAGGGGGCCTCCCCCGTGCGGTTGCCCGAGGTGGAGGTGAAGGTGAAGAAGTACGACCGGGACGAGGTGCTCCTCGAGCTGCCCGGCGAGGACCACACGCTCTGCAACCTGCTGAAGTGGGCGCTCAACCGGAAGGAGGGGATCGTGGCCACCTACCGCATCGAGCACCCTATCCTGGGCAAGCGGCACAAGGTCGAGGACGAGCAGGAACACGTCCCGCCCAAGGTGAGGATCCGGGCCGTGGACGAGGACGCGGACGCCAGGGAGGCGCTGTGGGAAGTCATCGACGAGCTCCTGGAGCTGATCGAGGAGGCTCGGAGGGAGTTTCAGGGGGCCCTGGAGGAGGCTGAGGGTTGAAGCTCCGGGAAGTTAAGCCCGAGATCCGGGTTCTGGGCGTCGACGACGGTCACTACGGGCCCGAGGACGAACGCACCCTCGTCGTCGGCGTCGTGATGCGGGGTGGCAAGTGGGTCGACGGGGTGATGTGCACCGAGGTTACCGTGGACGGGCTCGACGCCACGGACCGCCTCGTGGAGATGGTCAACCGGTCCAAGCACAAGCCTCAGCTCCGCGTGATACTCACCGACGGGGTCACTTTCGCCGGGTTCAACGTGCTCGACATCCAGCGGCTGCACGAGGAGACCGGCCTCCCGGTGATCGCCGTGATCAAGCGCGAGCCGGACCTCGCCTCGATCATCTCCGCGCTGGAGAACCTGGATCGAACCGAGGAGCGCCGACGCATGGTGCTCCGGGCGGGCCCCGTGTACCGGACCGTCACCAGGCGCGGGGAGCCCCCGGTCTACTACCAGTGCGCCGGGATCGAGCCGCGCGTCGCGGAGCTCGTGCTGAAGCGGACGGCCACGCGCCACCGGCTCCCCGAGCCCATCCGCGTCGCCCACTTCGTCGCCACCGGGGTGACCCGGGGGGAGTCCTCCGGTGGGGCGTGAGCGCGTCGGCCGCGTAACCGTCGCCCTGTACAACTCGTACGACCCGAACCGGTACCACGAGATCCACACCCGGATGATCGCCCGGGCGGCCCCGCTCTGCGTGGCCTACGACTTCAAGCTCGCGCTGTTCGGCTTCCCGCTGGACGACGTCGGGGTGGAGACGCCGCGGGAGCTGGCGGAGTTCGTCGCCCGGGAGACGACCATCGGCGCCTCCGGGCGGGAGGTGCTGGAGCTGGCCGAGCGCAACCTGCTGGAGGTGTACGACTACCCGGACCCCGGGTTCCCTCCCCAGTTGGGCACGATCGTCGCCACCACGTGCCGGCCGGAGCCCGAGAAGGCGATCGAGCCGGAGGACGTGGTGGAGCTCGTTCTGCGCCCGCGCTCCGTGACCCTGGTCTTCGGGCTGGGTCGGCGCGGGCTGCCGGAGGAGGTGCTGGAGCGGGCGGAGCACCACCTGGACATCACGGGCCGCGGGATCTCGCTGGAGACGTCGACGGCGCTGGGGGCCGTGACGGCCGTCGTAGGTCACCTGATAAGGAGGGCGGTCCGGTCGTAACGTTATTGAACTTAAAACGATTCGCGGTGGTGGGCCCGCCGGGATTTGAACCCGGGTCACGGGGTGTCTTCGACCCGCCTCAGAGCTCCAAGGGGCTCCTCACGAGGGCCCGGCACACCCCATGCCAGTCATCGGCGGGCCCCTGGAGCCCCGCATGATAGACCTGGCTACACCGCGGGCCCGTCTCCCGGGGCCGGGGCGACCGATTCGAGTACTTAAGTGTTGCCCCGGCCGCGCCCCGGGCCGATCGCGATCGCGCGCCTCCCGGATCCATTTAACCGTGGGTTGACACGCCGGTCCCGGGGGTGGCGGGCTTGCTCCACGCCCGCGTGGAGCGGGTGCTCCGCAAGCAGGGGTACGGGCTCGTGGGGAAGCACTCGGCCGTCAAGCCCTGCCACTGGTGCCGGGAGGCGATCAAGAACGGGCGGCACTGCTACAAGGCCCGGTTCTACGGGGTGGAGAGTCACCGGTGCCTGCAGATGACGCCCACGGTCGCGTGGTGCCAGCAGCGCTGCGTGTACTGCTGGCGGCCCGTCGAGCTGACGATGGGCGTGAGCGACGTTCCGGACCCGGACGATCCGGACCTGATCGTGGAGCGGAGCATCGAGGAGCAGCGGCGCTTCCTACAGGGCTACGGGCACCTGGAGGGCGAGGCGCGGAGGCGGTGGAAGGAGTCGCTGGAGCCCCGGCACGCGGCGATCAGCCTGGCGGGTGAGCCCACGCTGTACCCGCGCATCGGCGAGCTCATCGACGCGTTCCACGCGCACGGGTTCAAGACGACCTTCCTGGTCACCAACGGGCTGCGGCCCGATCGGATCGAATCGCTGGAGCGGGAGCCCACCCAACTGTACGTGTCCCTGGACGCGCCCACCGAGGACCTGCACCGGAGGATCAACCGGCCCGCGGTCCCGGACTCCTGGGAGCGGATTCGGAGGACCCTGGAGCTGCTGGACTCCCTCGGCTGCCGCACCGTGATCCGGATCACCGCGATCAAGGGGTGGAACATGGACGGGACCGCGGAGGACTTCGGCCGGTTGCTGGCGGAGGTGGAGCCGGACTACGTGGAGGTGAAGGGGTTCATGTGCGTGGGCTGGGCGGCGTTCCGGATGACGCCGGACCACATGCCGAGTCACGAGGAGGTGAAGCGGTTCGCCGCCGAGATCGCCGAGCACGCGGGGTTCGAGCTGGTGGACGAGTCACCACCCAGCCGGGTCGCCCTCCTCTCCTCCTAGCGCGCCGGGAGCGGCGTCCAAGGGAGCGTTCCGATGGTTCCGCACCTGGCGCGGGCGGTCCTGGACTTCCTGCTGACGGTGCTGAAGGTGGCGCCGCTGGTCTTCCTCGGCTTCTTCGCGGCCTCGATGATGACGCGGCTACGGGTGCACGAGCGGCTGGGTCGGTTGATCGGCGACCGGGCGGCGAGGTGGGGGCTCACGCCGGAGGCCGCCTCGGCGCTGGCGGCGTCGCTGGTGAGCCCGAGCGCCAGCTACCCGATGCTCGCGGAGCTGCACCGGGAGGGTCGGCTGGACGACCGGGACGTGATCCTGCTCGTCGTGGCGACGACGCTGCCCACGACGATCGGGGAGCTGTTCATCAAGGGCCCCTTCTTCGCCGCGCTGGCGATCCTGGGGCCCCGGCTCGGGCTGGAGTACGTGGGGGCGCTCCTGCTCTCGGCCCTGATCCAGACCGTCCCGGCGCTGCTGCTGTACGGTCGACGCCGGGACCGGTCGGGCGGCTCGAACCCGGATCCGGTGGTCTCCGACCCGGTCAGACCGCGGGTTCGGGAGGCGCTGGCGGAGGCGCTGCGCCGGGCGGGCCGGCGGATGGCGTACGTCCTCCCGCGCATGCTGGGCGTGGGCGCGGCGATGGTGGTGCTGGCGGAGCTCATCCGGTGGCACGTGCACGGCGGGTTCGGGCCGGTGCTGGCGACGATAGTGGCCAACCTGAGCCACTACACGGTCGGGTACGCGACGGTGGCCGAGTTCGTCCGGATGGGCACTCTTTCGGAGCGCGAGGCGGTCGCGACGCTGCTGATCGCCGGCTGCGCGAACGTGCTCATGATCTTCCTGCGCGCGTCCCTGGCCACGTACGTGTCGATCTTCGGGGGACGGTTGGGGGTGAAGGTGTGGTCGGCGAACCTGGGCTCGAGCCTCGCGGCCCGGTTGCTGGTGGCCGGCGCGCTGCTCCTGTCGTGATCTGAGGGGTGAAGTTTATAGGGGCCACCAGTCGGGCGCGAGACCGCGCTAAGATTGGGACCGGAGAACGGGGACACCGGGGTGATCGCGATGGCGGAGGATGAGAACGTCATCTACGTGGGCAACAAGCCCGTGACCAACTACGTGCTCGCGGTGATGACGCAGTTCAGCGAGGGTGCGGACGAAGTAAAGCTGGTGGCCAGGGGCAGGGCCATCAGCCGGGCCGTGGACGTCGCCGAGTTCATCCGGAACAACGTTATGCCGGAGGTTGAGGTGAAGGACATCGAGATCGGCACCGAGGAGATCGAGACGGAGGAAGGCGACACGATCAGCGTCTCGACGATCGCCATTACGCTGGCCAAGCCCTCCGAGTAGCCTCCCCCTCCCTCCCCCACGCCCCTCGGGCGAGGGTGCCCGGCTTGTCGACCCAGTCCCCCTCCGAGTTGAAGGTCGAGGACGTGATGACGGAGCGCCCCGTCACCGTCGACGCGGACCAGTCCCTCAAGTTCGCCCTCCGCACGATGCGCAAGAGAAAGGTGAACCGGCTCCCGGTCACCGAGCGCGTCTCCGAGGACCGGAAGGAGCTCGTTGGGATCATCACCGTGCTCGACGCCGCGCTCGCGGTCGCCGACGCGCGCTTCGGCGAGGTCTCACCCTCCCGGATCCGCGTTTCCGAAGTCATGACCTCCCCCGTCGTGACGATCTCCCCGGGCGCGACCGTGGACCAGGCCATCCACACGATGCTCTCCCACGGGATCTCCGGGCTCCCCGTCCTGGACGGGGATCGGCTCGTCGGCATCGTTACCAAGACCGACCTGCTCGAGCTGGTCGAGTCCGAGGACTACGTGGCCCTCCACATGACGAAGAACCCGATCACCGTGTCCGCCGGATCCAGCCTCCTCCACGCCCGGCGCCTGATGTTCGAGGAGGGCGCGAAGATCCTCCCCGTGGTGGAGCGCGAGCGTCTGGTCGGCCTCCTCACGGACCGCGTCCTGGCCCTGGAGCTGGCCCGGCTGCGGGAGAAGTCGCCCAGGGGCAAGTTCCGGTCACGGATCAAGCGCGCCCGGGTCGATGACATCATGCGCACCCCTCTGTCGGTCCGGACGGACTTCGGGCTGGTGGACGCCGCGGAGCTGATGGTGCGCAAGCGCGTCCCGGGACTCCCCGTGGTCAACTACCGGGACGAGGTGGTCGGGGTGATCACCAAGACGGACCTCGTCCGCCTCCTGGCGGAGGGTACCTAGTTGTCGCTCGTAGGGATCGACATCGGAGGCACCTTCACCGACCTCGTCGAGTACGACGGCCTGCGGCTCCGGGTGAAGAAGGTCCCCTCCTCCCCCAGGCGCCCGGATCGATCCTTCGAGCGCGCCCTATCAGAGGTTAAGGAGGATCCGGACACGGTCCTGCACGCCACCACGATCGGCACGAACGCGTTCCTCGGCCAGCGCGGGCTGAAGCTACCGAAGGTGGCCCTGATCACCACACTCGGCTTCCGGGACCTCGTGGAGATCGGTCGTCAGGTGCGCCCGCAGATGTACACGCTGGAGCCCCGGAAGCCCGAGCCCCTGGTTCCACGTAACCTCCGGTTCGAGGTCAAGGAGCGCGTGTCCCCCGACGGCGAGGTGATCGTCCCGGTCGACGAGGAGCGGCTCCGCGAGATCGCGGGGAAGCTGCGCTCCCGGGACGTTCGGGTGGTCGTGATCTCGTTCCTGCACGCGTACGCGAACCCGAGGAACGAGCGAAGGGCCAAGGAGGTGCTGGAGCGGGAGCTCGGGGACGACGTGGAGATCGTCTGCTCGCACGAGGTGTGCCGGGAGTACCGGGAGTACGAGCGCACCTCCACGGCCCTGGTGAACGCGGTCCTGCGCCCGCTGGTGAGCGAGTACGTGGAGCGCACGCGGAAGGCCGTGCGGAAGGCGGGCGCGTCGGAGTACCTGCTGATGCAGTCCGACGGGCACGCGGTCCCGGCGGAGCGCGTCGTGCACACCCCGGCCAAGCTGATCGAGTCCGGCCCGGCCGCCGGGGTGGTGGCGACGCGGGTGGTGGGGGAGTGGCTGGGCGAGGACCGGCTCGTCTCGTTCGACATGGGCGGGACGACGGCGAAGGCGGGCACGGTCGTCGAGGGGCGCTACGAGGTGACCAAGGAGTACGAGGTGGGGGGTCGGACGCACCGGGGCCGGCGCGTCCGGGGATCCGGGTACCCGGTGCTGCACCGGTTCATCGATTTGACCGAGTGCAGCGCGGGCGGGGGCACGATCGTCTGGGTGGACGAGGCGGGCGCGCTGCGGGTGGGCCCCACCAGCGCCGGGGCGGACCCGGGCCCGGTGTGCTACGGGAAGGGGGGCACCGACCCCACGATCACGGACGCCAACGTGACGCTCGGGCGGCTGAACCGGAAGGCGCTACTGGGGGGAGAGATGCCCATCGACGCGGAGTCGGCGGACCTGGCGTTCAAGGGCCTGGCCGGGACGGTGGGCGGCGAACCGGAAGAGGTCGCCTACCAGGCCATCCGGCTCGCGGTGGAGGAGATGGCTCGCATCGTGAGGATCGTCACCGTGGAACGCGGGCACGATCCCCGCGAGTTCGCCCTGGTGGCCTTCGGCGGGGCGGGCCCGCTGCACGCGGCCGAGCTGGCGGAGGTCCTGCGGGTGCGACGCGTGATCGTACCTCGGCACCCCGGGGTGTTCTCGGCCTTCGGGCTGCTGGCGGCGGAGACGGCCTGGGAGCACTCGATTCCGGTGCTCGAGACCACGGACGAGCTGGACGACGAGGCGCTGCGACACCTGATAAAGAGGGCCGCGTCGAGGGCCTCGCGCGCCCTGCCCCGGGACCCCGACGAGGTCAGGATCGTGGTGGAGGCCCGGTACCGGGGGCAGGCGCACGAGCTGGACGTGGAGGTGGGGCCTGAGGCCTCGATGGAGGAGGTGGAGCGCGCGTTCCACGAGCGGCACGAGGCCGTCCACGGGTTCCGGCTGGACGCGCCGGTGGAGGTGGTGAACGTGCGGGCCGTGGCCCTGGCGCGCCGGGAGCCGCCCAAGCCGAAGCCCCTGAAGGAGGGCGGGGAGACGAACCCGGACCGAGCGGTGAGGGAGCGGCGGGAGGTGTACTTCGAGGACGAGGGGTTCCTGGAGGTCCCGGTCTTCGACCGGGATCGGCTGCGGTCGGGGGACGAGATCGAGGGGCCGGCGGTCATCGAGGAGTACGACTCCACGACGCTCGTGCCGCCCGGGTGGAGGGCGCGCGTGCACCGGCTCGGGGCGCTCGTGCTGAGTCGGGACGGGTCTTAGGGTCCCGGGCTCATCGTTTCGTGAATCAGAACGATTCCCGGTGGAGCCGCGGCCGGGATTTGAACCCGGGTTACGGGATCTGCAGTCCCGCGCCCCGCCAGGCTAGGCTGCCGCGGCTCCTCCGTCCCGGGCTCCCGGACGCCCGACTTTAAGTCTTTCTCCCGCGGCGCGCCCGGTCAGGGGGCCTCCACCCCGGGCCGCTCGTACAGCCATACCTCCGCCCACTGACCCACCCTCACCCCGCCGCGCACGATCTCAAAGGACCGCACCGACGCCTCGTCCGGCTCGAAGCCCGCCGCCTCCGACGCCAGCTCCACCAGCTCCTCCTCGTCGTAGATCCGTCCCCTCTCCACCTCGAACCGCTCGCCGGCGGGCACCACGTGACCGTACCCTCGCTCCGTGTGCACGTACACCACCGCCTCCCGCGCCCGCCTTGCGACCGCGCATCCCACGGCGTTGCACACGGAGTGATACGGCACCACCTTCCCCAGACCCACGAGCTCTCGGTACTCCTCCGCCAGTCCCCCGGCCCAGAGCACCCGCTCACCCTCCAGCCGGGAACGAAGCCTCTCTCGGACCTCCTCCAGGACCCGCTCGGCCACCCTAGCCGGATCCCCCACCGACCTCAACGCCCGCCGCGACTCCCGCGGATCCCCCTCCGGCTCCGGATCGTGGTACCCGGCCACCACCAGCGCGTCCGTGACCGTCGGTCGGGAGCCCCCGTAGCACGCGGGCAGGGACGTCTCCCCCGTGAGCCCGTCCCCGGAGACGACGGTGTTGCCGCCCAGCGGCAGCGAGCGGACCCGGGCGGAGCGAACCGCGGTGGGATACCCGAAGAGGGTGGCCCGGGACTCCGTCACCGGCACCCCATCCCGGGCCCGCACGAGGTCCACCGTGGATCCACCCACGTCGGCGAGCAGGAACTCCTCCCTCCCGGTCAGGTACACCGCCCCCAGCACGCCCGCCGCCGGGCCCGAGTGCAGCACGTTCACCGGCACGCGCAGGGCCTCCCTGGGGGTCTGCAGCCCGCCGTCCCCGCGCAGGACCCCGTCCACGCCGCCGAGCGCGCGCAGGAACTCCCGGGTCGCCCGCTTTACCCGGGCGCTGAGGACGGCGGTGGCCACGCGGCGGGGGAACCCACCCCGCGGGACGTGGTGGCCCGGGACCACCTCGCGCGCCCGCTCTTGCACGGCCTTCACCAGCCTCCGCTCCAGCCGGGAGTTGCGCTGCGAGAACTTCGAGACCACGGCCACGGCGTGCCCCTCTGGCACGTTCACGGACCCAACCTCCACGTCCCGCGCCACGTCCCCCTTGTGATCCACGTACCCGTCCACGACTTCCGCGCTGTCGGCGAACCCAGCGAGCGGGTCCGGGTCCAGGCCGGGTCCCGGGATCAAGATCAGGTGGACCGGGTCCCCTCGGCCCCTCACGAGCGCGTTGATTGGCAGCGTCGTGCTGACGCGCCGCTCGTCCGCCTCGAGGCGCCGAAGCGCTTTTTTCGTGGGCTTAACCAGGCCACCGTCGCGGGGCACCTTGACGCGATCCACCACCTCCCCTTCCTCCAGGACCACCGCGTCCACGTGCGTGCTCCCCGTGTCCAGCCCCAGTACTCGCACCGGCGGCGGCCCCCTCGGTAATAAGGGACGTCGTCACCTATCGGCAAGCCGGCCTCTCCTCATCGGGGGAGCCCCGGGTTGCTGCTGAAGGTGCTGACGGTCGCCACGCTGTGGACGGTCGTGGATCACGGGTACCCGTTCGCGACCTATTACCAGAACGTGGACCTGGAGCGGCTGATCGAGGTCCACCCGGGCGCGGTCTGCGTCGACCCGTACTCCGGGCCCGGAGGGCGACCGTGGACGCCGGAGGAGCTCGATCGACTGAAGAGGGCCGGGATCCGTCCGGTGGCGTACATGACGCTGGGGGTCGTGCCCAAGTACCACCGGGACCTGTTCCAGCGGGCCCGCGACCTGGGTCTGCTGGGCCCGGAGGACCCGAGGTGGAAGGGGGACTACGCGGTCCGGTTCTGGGACGAGCGGTGGCAGTCGGAGCTCGAGCGGTGGGTACGGAGGTTGCATCGGATGGGGTTTGATGGGGTGTTCATCGACGTCATCGACGTGTGGTCGCGGGGCTGGTACGTGGACTGGTTCAGGAGGAAGACCGGGGGATCGAGGGATGAGCTCCGGGGACTGGTGTACCGGGCCCTGGTCCGGGTCGCGAACGCGGCCCACGCGCTCGGGATGGACGTCTACGTGTGCGCGGGGGGCGCCGTGAGCGATCGGTGGTTCCGGAGGCTCGCGGGGGAGCACCGGATCAAGGTGGTCGTGGAGAACGTGATCGCGCGGGACAACGGCACGCTCCAGCCCGAGGAGGACTTCCTGAGCGCGGTGGGGGCGCTCGCCGACCTGAGCCGGCTCACGGACGTGTACGACGTGGAATACGGTTTGAACCTGAAGGACGATGAGGTGCGACGGCGGTTGACGCTCCTGTTCAGGCTCACCGGGGTGCGGGAGGTGTACGTGACGTCTCTCTCCCACGATCGGCTGGGGGTGGCCGTGGTCCCTGTGAGTGGCGAGGGGGACCGTGTCAGCGGTCCGGCCTCCGGGTCGCGCGGTGAGGAAGGTAAGAAGGTGAAGAGTGAGGGTGCCACCCGAGCCTCCCGGTCCGGAGGCAGGGGAAGTGCCGGAAGTGCCGGTGGATCGGCGCTCCCGGCGCCCTTGATCCCACCGGTGGGGAGGCGGGGGAAGCTCCGCCCTGCCCAGTCCGTTCATCCCCGGGCGGGTCGGCGTTACAACCCCTCTTCACGGCCGGCGTGCCCGGACTCCTGAGGTGGCCCGTAATTACCCCTTCGGGGCGACGCGCTTGCGGTGCCAGCGGTGCGGGGAGCGGCCGGGTCGGTACAGGCGTCCCTACGCGGGCGACGCGGTGTGCGGTCGGTGTCTGGTGGAGCTGGTGCGGGATCGGGTGTTCCGGGAGGTGCGGCGCTGGAGGTGGTTCCGGCCCGATCAGACGGTGGTCGTGGCGGTCTCCGGGGGCAAGGACAGTGCGGTCGCGCTTCGGCTCGTGCTCGAGTACCTGGACCCGCTTCCCGGGGTCGAGGTGATCGCGCTCACGGTCGACGAGGGCATCTCCGGGTTCCGGGACCGGTGCCTGAGGGAGGCGGAGCGGCTGGTGGAGCGGCTGGACGTGCGGTGGGAGGTCGTGTCGTTCGAGGAGGAGTACGGGTTCCGGCTCGAGGAGGTGGTGGAGGAGACCGAGCATCCCGCGTGCACCGTGTGCGGGGTGCTGCGGCGGCGGCTGATCAACGCCCGGGCCCGGGAGCTGGGGGCCGACGTGGTGGTGACGGGTCACAACCTGGACGACGAGGCGCAGGCCGTGCTGATGAACTTCGTGAAGGCGGATCTGGCCCAGCTCTCCAAGCTGCACCCGCGGGTCCGGCCCGAGTCCGAGGCGGTGGTCCCGCGCGTCAAGCCGCTGCGGCGAGTCCCGGAGCGGGAGGTCAGGTGGGTGGCGGACGAGCTGGGGCTCCCGTACCACCCGGATCCCTGCCCGTTCGCCGCGTCCTCAGTGCGCTCCTTCTTCCGACGGCTGCTGGACGAGATGGAGGAGCGGCTGCCGAGCGTTAAGTTCGGGATCGTGCAGGCGCTGGACCGAGCCGGCCCGGTGCTGGCCGAGGAGTTCCTCAAGGGGGAGGTCCAGAAGTGCGAGCGCTGCGGGGAACCAGCCTCCGACCGACTCTGCAAGGCCTGCCAGATCCTGGAGGAGCTTCGTCAGTCGTCGTTCCGCCTCCGAGACCGGGCGAGCAGCTCCGCCCGCACGAGCAGTGAGGAGCGGTGACCCACCCGCTCCCGAACGTCCTCCCACTCCGGCTTGGCGTGCTCCACGTCCTCGAACCGGGACCGCTTAACCCGGACGCCATCCTCCCGGACGAGCTTCCGGTCCGCCACCACCCGCTCGCACCGATACACACGGGCTCCCAGCGAGCCCGTCCACCGGAAGATCTCACGGAAAACCTTCCGCTCCACGCCCGGCCGGTCCTCCACGATCGCCCGCAGGATGAACCTGGGCCGGTTCTTCTTCCCCAGGCCGTGCAGCACCTCCACGTCCCGAACCCCGTCGAGCTCCAACAGACGGGAGATCGCCTCGCCCACCGCCTCCCCGTCCGCGTCGTCGATCGAGGTCTCCACCACCCGAACGAACCCTCCCTCACCCCCGGGCTCGCACAGCAGAATCCGGAGCACGTTCGGCCGATCCTTCAGCTCC
>NZ_JBMXXF010000030.1:0-8514 GCF_053997775.1 Methanopyrus sp. | reverse complement strand
CGCCACCTCGGCGGGCGAGGCCTCGGTGGCGGGGTTCTCCTGCCCCCCGGTCATTCCCCAGGCGGCGTCGGTCACGACCACGATGGTGAGGTTCTCGAACCGGTCCCGGTTCTGCGCGATCGTGGCCAGCGTGTGCAGGTGCATGAAGAAGCCGCCGTCGCCCACCACGCAGTACACCCGGCCCTCGGTGCGGAGGCAGTGGCCGAGGGCGACGGCGATCGCGCCGCCCAGCGCGCCGGTGCCCCCGTCCGGGTCCAGTCCGGCCTTGGCGGCGGCGATCGTGTTGTCCCCGAGGTCGACCACGACCCGGTCCCGGTCGCCCACGAGCTCCGCCAGCGGGGCGAGGGCCTCCTCGGGTCGCAACGCTCACTCCTCCTCGAGTAGGTAAATCTCGCCGCGGTCCAAGTCGACGCGCACGCGGCTGCCCTCGGGGGGCATGAGGTGTCGATGCTCCTCCCCGTGGTGCGGGGCGTCCTCCGGGATCTCGGGCTCGACGAGCAGCTCCTTGACCTCCTCGTTGACCGGCTGGGCCTCCCGGATGACCGGGATCTCCCCGTCGTCGGAGAGGGTGCGCACCTCGCCCGTGCAGACGATGGCCACGGCCCCCATCACCTCCGGGTACGTGTCGTAGGCCCCGCCCAGGTCCTGGGTGAAGACCACCTGGCCCTCTTGGATGTCCACGATCTGATCCGGGTGCGTGACGTGGATGACCTCCCCCTCCACCTCACCGCTGCCTCGGACGGTCTTCCCGCGCATGATCAGCCGGGGCAAGCTCGGGGCCCTTGGTGGTGGTAGACCGGCACCCTTATTTGATCAGCAGCCCTCAGCTTTCCCCGACGGGGAACGCGCTACCCCCTTCGACCAGGGGATACGGGCTTTGTCGGAGCGCAGGTGCGAGATCTGCGGTCGCCCGATTCGGGGTCGGGCGAGGGTCGTGCGGGTGGAAGGGTCCGAGCTGCGGGTCTGCGAGGAGTGCGCCCGGTTCGGCAGGGAGGTGGCTCGTCCGAGCGTGGGTTCGGGGCGTCGGGAGCGCGGTGGTCGCCGCCCACCTCGACGGGCTCCCCGGCCGCGTCGCCGGCGTCCCAGGGGGTTCGACCCGTTTCGGGAGGGGTACGAGCTGGTTCCGGACTACGCGGACCGGGTGCGGGAGGCTCGGGAACGCAAGGGGTGGAGTCAGGAGGAGCTGGCGGAACGGGTGGGGGAGAAGGTGTCCGTGATCCGTCGGATCGAGGCGGGGAAGATGGAGCCGGACGTGAACCTGGCCCGGAGGCTGGAGAAGGTGCTGGAGGTGGACCTGCTGGAGCCCCTGGAGGCGACGGAGGTCGAGACGTCGGGCTCCGAGAGTGAGGGGCTCACGCTAGGAGACGTGGTGGAGATTCGTAAGAAGTAGCCCGGACAGGAGGACCCCCAGGACGACGAGCGTGACCGCCGAGGCGAGGGCGACGCGTCGGAGCCTGGAGGAGCGGTCCTTCCGACCCGCCACCATCGTCGCCACCTTCATGCTGAACTCGCGCAGCCGGTTGTCGTCGTTGTTTTGGGCGTAGAGCTGGATCCGTCCCTGCCTCCGGTCTACGACCAGGTACGCGTCGGCCCTCACGTTGCGCTCGTAGCGGCAGACCTTGTCGAAGTGCCGATACGCTTCGGTGAGGACCCTGTCAATCGTCTCCTCGTCGGCCTTCACGTCCAGCAGGACCTTCCCGTCCATCTGCGCGGGTTCCTCGAGCACGGCGAGGTCGCAGTGTCGGACCGGTGGTGACTCCTTGATGGTCTCCAGCCGCTCGTCGATGGAGAACTTGTCCACGTACTCATCGCCGAAGAGGACCATCTTGTCCAGGGAGCGGCAGACGGACGACAAGACCTCCCGGTTGAACGAGTCGATCTCCCCCACGACCACGACCACGTCGTTCTTCGCCCGTTTAATTAGGTTGACGACTTCCGGTATCGTCCAGCCGCTCCTCAGGACGATCAGCGTGGCCTTCCGTCTCACCCTCTTCCCCCGCCTCGCCGACGATCTCGTCCACCGGGATCAGAATGGGCCCCATCTCCTTCACCTGCACGATGATGTACTCGTAGGGGAGGCGGCGCACCTCGTCCGCCGACTTGGTGGGCAGCGTGCGGATCCGCACGCCCTCCACGTTTCGCACCCGGTTCCCGTCCAGCCCGTCGAACCTGATGGCGACGGTGCCGGCGTAGGCTCGTCCCTTGAGCTTGGCGATGAGCGGGGAGGGTTCCATGAAGATGACCTCCTTGATGAAGCTGATCAGGGCCTGCTTGAGGCCGGTCTTGCGCGGGATGCGGACGGTGTCCTCCAGCTGCCCGCTGACCTCCAGGGTGTAGCGGCCCTCGGGTGCCCGCATCTCGTCCACCTCGACCTCGATCCGGGCCCCCGCGTGCCGCTGGCACAGGGCGGTGTCGCGCAGGACGGAGAGGGCCACGACGCGCATGGGACCCTGCAGGCGGCGGCCGGTGTGCGGGACCACGCGCGCCGCGTCGAGGATGTGGATGCGCGGGACGGTGCCCAGGTAGTCCCGGTAGGCGATCATGACGGCCTCCCGGACCGCGTTCTCCGCCTGGTCCAGCAGGATCCCGCCCCCGTAGAGGCCGACGCGGTCGGGCGGCTGGAGGTCGGCGGCCCGGATCATGCGCTTGACGGCGGACAGGATGGTGTCCCGGACGTACTCGGCCACCTCCTCGATGGGCTCGAGCGCCTGGCTGCGGGAGATGCCGTACTTAGCGAGCTCCTCGTCGGCGACGGGGGAGTTCAGCTTTTTCTTCAGGCTCTCCGCCTCCTCGTAGGTCAGGCCGAACTCGTTCGCCAGGGCGAGGGTGAAGTCACGGCCGCCCACCTTGATCGTCTTGCACAGCTCGAGGCTGGAGTCCCGGATCATGGAGACGTCGGTGGTGCCGCCGCCGGAGTCGATGAGGAGGTAATCCGTGGCGCGCTGCTCCGCCGTCAGGGACTTGGCCACGGCGATGGGCTCGATGGAGATGGTGATCAGCTTGAGGTTGAGGATGTCCGCGATCCGCTCCAGGTTGTGGACGAGCGTGGGGTTCGCGCTCGAGACGATGGCCCGGAACCGCACCTCCGAGGCTCGGCTCCCGATGATCCCCTCCGGGTGCTCCGAGCTGAGCTCGCGCGGGTCGACCTCGGTGCCGTTCACCTCCAGCTCCACGATGTCCACCGAAACCGGGCGGACGCGGTCGGAAAACTCCAGCCGCTCCACGATCGAGCGCCCGATGTCCTCCCACCCGACGCTGCCCTCGGGGGTCACCCGGATCGCCTTCTCTTGAATCTCGAACCGGTCGCCGGTCATCGACAGCCCGACGCCCTCCACCTCCCGCCGGTCGAGGCCCGCGTTGTTGAGCGCCTCCCGGACCGTCTGCTCCACGACCTCGCTGACGCCGCGGACGTACCGCACGTTACCCCGCTCCATGAGCGTGGGGTCCATGATGTACCGCTCGCTGTACCCCTTGACGACCAGGTTATCCCCGCGGAGCCTACCCACGGCCGCCGCGATCACCTCGGTCCCCAGGTCTACGGCCACCACGTTCAAGCAACTAGCCCTCCAGCTGCCCGAGCTCGCGCTGCTTGCGGGACTGGAAACGCCGCACGTCCTCCAAATTAATCTCGTGGGCGGTCATGAAGGCCTCCACCTCGATCAGCAGGTCTCCCAGCTCCTCGAGCACCTTCTCCCGGTCCCCGCGGCGCACGGCGTCCCGTACCTCCAGCGCCTCCTCCACGAGCCGCGCTCCCGTCGCCACCTCCACGGCCCGATCCTTCCGCGGGGTGAGGCCCGAAATCCCGAGGATCTGAGACCTGAGCCGGCGGCTGGACCGGAACCGGTCGATCGCGGCCCTAATCAGCTCGTTCAAGACCGGCGTCCCCTTAAGGCTCGTACACGTACGCGCGTCGGCGCTCGCCCAGCTTCAGCACCCGGGCCGGTCCGAGCGCCTCGATCGGGAACGTGTAGCTGACGACCGTGGCGCCGCACGCGGCCAGCTCCTCCGCGAGCTCGCGCAGGAGCGACGGGAAAAGGTACACGAACACCAGATCCGGGTCCAGCCCGCGGAGGTCCACCTCCCGTACGTCGGCCCGTATAAATGTCGTTTTATCGTCTACGCCCAGCGTTTCGCACTTACGGCGCGCGACCCGCAGCACGTCCTCCCGCGCGTCCACGCCCACCCCCCGGCACCCGCACAGGTAGGCGGCGGCCGCCACGAACCGACCGTCACCGCACCCCAGGTCCACCACCAGGTCCTCCGGGCCCGGCCTCAGGCGCTCCAGGATCCGGATCACGGCGTCGATCGGGGTCGGCACGAAGCAGAGCCGGGTGGGGCACGTCACCACGAAGTCGTCGTTCCGGTGGTACTCCACCTCGTCCGGGAACAGCCGGCGGAGCCGCTCAGCCTTCCTCCCGCTCTCGATCCTCATCCGTCCCGATCCTCCGCTTGGGTGGGTGGTACCCGCGCAGCTCCTCGAACTTGGCGAACCGTCGGAGGAGGCCCCGGTAGATGTCCCCGTGCCGGGGCGTGACGACGATCACGTGCCCGGGCGGGTGGATCCTCGAGATCTTCTCGATGATCTCGGCCGGCTCCCCCTCCGCCTGGGCGATGGCGGCCACCGGGTACGGCCGCTTGACCTCTCCGAGCAGCTCGCGGACGATGGTGTTGGCCACGTCGGGGCTGAGGATACGAGGCTTGCCCAAGATTTTAATACCCGCGTACCTTTCCACATCGGACAGGCAGTTGAGGATCTTCTCGTAGGAGTCGGAGCGCACGATTATAAACACGGTCAGCGTGTCCACCCCGCCGGGGGGTCGACTCTGGAGCGCACAAACGTGGTCGGGGTGGATATCTCAGGGCGCCACGTCGAGGAGGACGGCCGATATAATAGGATCACGGCGTGCGTCTCCGCCGAGGTGGACGGGTTCAACGTCTTCTCGGTTCGGGACGTGAACGTCTTCGTCGTGAGGACGTCCGAGCCTCCCAACCTGCGGACGCTCGCGGAGGAGGTCTCCCGGGCGCTGAACGGGGTGGACAAGGCGGACGAGTTCACGGTCGTGGCCGAGCCGGGCGAGTTCTTCGGGGAGCCCGAGTGGCGCGTGTCCGCCCTGCTGGGCGCCCCGTTCAAGTACGCGGAGACGGTGGCGGAGCGCGAGGTGGTGGAGATGGCCCACAAGCTGGCGTACGGCGTCTACAAGGGCGTCAAGATGGGGTTGAAGGTTGCCCGATCGTCCCAGGGCAGTCCTGGTTGAGCGCCTGGAGTGGGGTCAGGAGAGTCGACTGGACGAGCTGGAGCAGCTGGCCGAATCCGCCGGCTACGAGGTCGTCGGCAGGTTCAAGCAGCTTCGGCACGAGGACCCGCGGTACAACATCGGCCGGGGCAAGGTGAAGGAGATCGCCCGGTTCGTCCGGGAGCACGACGTGGACCGGGTGATCTTCGAGAACGAGCTCAAGCCGGTGCAGGCGTACAACCTGGCGGGCGAGTTCGGGGTCCGGGTCATCGACCGGTTCCAGCTGATCCTCGAGATCTTCGCGCAGCGGGCCCGGACCAAGGAGGCCAAGCTGCAGGTTAAGCTCGCTCGGCTCAAGTACGAGCTGCCCCGGGCCCGGGAGATGGTGAACCTGGCGAAGCGGGAGGAGCGGCCGGGCTTTCGGGGCCTGGGTAAGTACGAGGCGGACAAGTACGAGGAGATGATCCGGCGGAAGATCGCCCGGATCGAGCGGAAGCTGCGGCAGATCGAGCGGGACCGGGAGCTGAAGCGGAAGCACCGGCGCCGGCTCGGCTTCGAGCTCGTGACGCTCGCCGGCTACACCTGCGCGGGCAAGAGCACCCTGATGCGGCGGCTCACGGACGAGCGGGTGCGCGTGGACGAGCGGATGTTCTCCACGCTGGATACGACCACGCGGGCGCTGAACCTGGACGGGCACCGGGTCCTGCTCACGGACACGGTCGGGTTCGTGGACAACCTGCCGCACTGGCTGGTCGAGTCCTTCAAGTCGACGCTGGAGGAGACGGCCCGGGCCGACCTGATCCTGCTGGTCGTGGACGTGAGCGAGGAGCCGAGCGAGATCCGGCGGAAGCTGCGGGTGTGTCACCGGGTGCTGGACGAGATCGGGGCCCGGGCCCCCATCGTCACGGCGCTCAACAAGGCCGACCTCGTCGGGTGGGAGGAGGCGGAGCGCCGGCTGGAGGCGCTCGAGGGAATGGTCTCGAACCCGGTCATCGTCTCGGCGAAGACCGGGGAGGGGCTGGACGAGCTGCGGGAGCGCCTCCGGGCCGTGCTGTCCCGGTACTGGCGGAACGTGCGCGTGCGGCTCCCCGCGGACCCGCGCAGCATGCGGGTGATCTCCCGGCTGCACGACTTGGGGAAGGTGCTGGACGAGCGGTGGTCCGAGGACGGGGTCGAGCTGTACGTGGAGGTTAGCGAGAAGGTGGTAGGCCGGGTCAAGGGCATGGTCCGTGACGTGGGCGAGGTCGAGGTGCTGGACTAATCTTACTCCGACTCCTCGGAGCCCGACCTCACGCTCTTTCGGTACCACTCCGGGACCTGGACCAGCGCGTACCCGCCGTCCGGGCCCGGCTTACCGTCGATCTTGAATCCCATCTTGCGCAGGTCCTTGACCCGGTTGTGCACGGCCACCCGACTCTCCCGGTTGATGAACTCCTTCAGGAGCTCGCCGCTCACGTAGTTCCCCGAGCGCGTGTAGATCCCGGCCTCCTTGAGTATCTGCTTGGCCTTCTTCTCCCCCACGGCCTGGGACAGCTGGTCGAGGAGCCGGTTCGCCTCCTCCAGCACGGAGAGGATGATCAGGTGGCCCGCGTCCACCTTCACGCCCTTCTCGTAGGCCCGCTTCAGGAACTCCCACAGGTCCCCACGGGGGCGGCTCTTGGCCACCCGCTCCAGCCGGAGCTGGGTCAGCGCGGCGATCTCGTCGTCCCGCACCATACGCGGGACCGCCCCCTCGTTCAGGCTCGTGTAACGTTTCGCGTCATATAACTTTGGCGCGGGCGGGAGCTAAGACCGCCTCAGCTCCCGCCGCCTCTTAGCCACCCGGCGGGCCACGACGGCCTCCCCCAGCTTGAACAGGTACACGAACAGCCGCTCGAGCCCTCCCATGAGCCACAGCACGTACCCGAACGTCCGATCGCTGATCTTCCGCTCGAACTCCTCCGGGGACACGTCCCGGCCCAGCTCCCGGTTGAACACCAGCGTCGCCGCCTCTATAAATTCCTCCCACGAGATCCCGGGGGCGTGCTCGTACACCTCGCGCAGCAGCTTCTCCGCCGGGGTGTCGTACAGCTTCGACATCAGCTCCACAACCGTCCGCAGCGTGACCACGCCCACCACGCTCATGTCGTCCTCGACCAGTGGGACCAGCGTGAGGTCCGAGTCCATCATCATCCGCACGGCCTCGGTGATCGGGTCCGAAGGGGAGAGCGACTCGGGCCGCCGAGAGACCTCCTCCACCCGCTCGGCACCGGCCAAAAGGCCCCGGCACACGTCGTTGGAGGTCACGAGGCCCGCCAGCCGGCCGGAGTCGTCCACCACGACCGCCGTGTACTCCGAGTACCGGGACAGCTCGCGCGCGGCCCGCTCCAGGTCGTCGTCCACCCGCACCTCCGGGTACTCACTCGTCGCCCACCGGTCCGCCCTCAACCCTCCTCACCCCGCTCCCGGACGCGGATCGCGCCCGCCGGGCAGTTCCGGGCGCACTCCCCGCACCGGATGCACCGATCGTGATCGATGCTCGCCACGTCCCCCTCCATCTTCACCGCGTCCACCGGGCAGACCTCCACGCACACCCCGCACCCGATGCAGGAATCCTGATCCAGCTCGATCTCCCGCTCAAACCGAGGTGACTCCAGACGCCGGCGGATCCGGATCGCGTCCGTCGGGCAGGCGTGCTCGCACGCGCGGCAGCCTACGCACCGGTCCAGATCGATCTCCAGCCGCTCCAGGTCGGGCGCGTCCACCGGGCAGACCTGACGGCAGAGGCCGCACTGAACGCACCTGGACTCGTCCAACCGCGCCTCCCGCACGTCGATCTTCCGACGGATCACCTCCACCCGGTCAAGCAGGATCTCCACCTCCTCCCCCCGCACCCGCGCCTCACCGCGGACCACGCTGAGCGCGTCCACGGGGCAGGACTTCGCGCACAGCCGGCAGCTCACGCACCGGTCGTGGTCGATCTCGGGCGGGTTGGTGGGATCCGGCTCCGAGATCGCGTCCACCGGGCACTCCTCGTAGCAGATCTTGCACCCCACGCACCGCTCCCCGTCCACGATCACGAACTCCCGGCGGACGGGTCCCACCTCGGCGGCCACGCGAGCGACGAGCTCCTCGTCCGCCCCCTCCACGCGCTCCAGCACCCGGTCCACCAGCTCGTCCAGCGGAACGCTCTCCCGGGCGCTCAACGCTCCTCCCCCACGGGCTCAATGGCCCGGGCGGGACACACCCTCACGCACTCCAGGCACCCCACGCACCGCTCCTCATCCAGCTCGGGAGGGGA
>NZ_JBMXXF010000029.1:0-47910 GCF_053997775.1 Methanopyrus sp. | reverse complement strand
TCTCCACCGCGTCCACCGGGCAGACCTCCACGCACACCCCGCACCCGATGCAGGAATCCTGATCCAGCTCGATCTCCCGCTCAAACCGGGGGGACTCCAGCCGCCGGCGGATCCGGATCGCGTCCGTCGGGCAGGCGTGCTCGCACGCGCGGCAGCCCACGCACCGGTCCAGATCGATCTCCAACCGCTCCAGGTCGGGCGCGTCCACCGGGCAGACCTGACGGCAGAGGCCGCACTGAACGCACCTGGACTCGTCCAACCGCGCCTCCCGCACGTCGATCTTCCGACGGATCACCTCCACCCGGTCGAGCAGGATCTCCACCTCCTTCCCCCGCACCCGCGCCTCACCGCGGACCACGCTGAGCGCGTCCACGGGGCAGGACTTCGCGCACAGCCGGCAGCTCACGCACCGGTCGTGGTCGATCTCGGGCGGGTTGTTGGGGTCCGGCTCCGAGATCGCGTCCACCGGGCACTCCTCGTAGCAGATCTTGCACCCCACGCACCGCTCCCCGTCCACGATCACGAACTCCCGGCGGACGGGCCCCACCTCGGCGGCCACGCGGGCGACGAGCTCCTCGTCCGCCCCCTCCACGCGCTCCAGCACCCGGTCCACCAGCTCGTCCAGCGGAACGCTCTCCCGGGCGCTCAACGCTCCTCCCCCACGGGCTTAATGGCCCGGGCGGGACACACCCTCACGCACTCCAGGCACCCCACGCACCGCTCCTCATCCAGCTCGGGAGGGGACCCCTTGTTCCCGAAGAGGGCGTCGAAGGGGCAGGAGGAGGAGCAGGCCTGACACCCCACGCACCTCTCCTCGATCACCCGGACCCGAACGTCCGGGGGCCCGTCTAGCAGCTCCACCCGTTCCTCGCCCTCCTGAGCGTACGCGCGGCCCATGAGGAGGGCGTCGAAGGGGCACGCCCTCACGCACAGGCCGCACCGGACGCACCGATCCCCATCGATCCGAGCCACCCCGTCCCGAACGGTGATCGCACCCACCGGGCACTCCCGCTCGCAGAGGCCGCAGCCCCGGCACAGCCTCGGGATGACCCTCACCATCCTAACCTCGGTCCAGGTCCGCACCATGCTCGAGACCCACCCGCAGCACGAGCTCGCGCAGCGCCTCCTCCACCTCCTTTCGGACCTCCCGACGGAGCGCCTCACGCTTCAGCCTCCTCTCCAGCTTCCGCTCCAGCCGGCGCCGGAGCCGGCGCTCCCGCTCCTCCAGGGACCCGAACTCCCGCTCGGCCCGCGATCGGAGGAGCTCCTGGAGGGTGCGCAGGAAGGCGTTGCCCACGAGGGCCCGCCTGACCTCCCGCTCCGCCCGGTCCGTCGGCACGGTGTCGATGGCCGAGGTGGGACAGGCCTCGGCGCACAGGCCGCACCGGACGCACTCGGACGGCGTGATCACCGGCATGCGGGTCTCCTCCTCGATCTCGACGGCCCCGACCGGGCAGGCCTCGTAGCAGATCCGGCACCCGATGCACAGCTCCGGGTCGATGAAGTACACGCGCTCCGTCCGGCGCGGGCGCGGTCGGTGGTCCGGACGCTTGAGGGCCTCGGTCGGGCAGTGGGCGACGCAAACGTAGCATCCGATGCACGCGTCGGGATCGGGGCTGCCGGACGGCACGTTCTCCGCGGCGCCCGTGGGGCAGACCTCGTGGCACCTGTCGCACTCGACGCACAGCTCGCGGTTCAGCGTCGGCGGGTCCCGGGTCTCCAGCTCGGGCACGTCCAGCTCGATGGACACCGCGCCGTGCGGGCACACCTTGACGCACTCCAGGCAGCCGCGGCACGCGTCGAGGTCGATCACGTGCTCCTCGATGACGCGCCGCATCACGTCCTCGGGGCAGGCCTCCAGGCACGGCCTCCCCTCGCACTCCTCGCAGACGTCCAGGTCCACGCGGATGGAGCGGACCTCCGGCTCGGCCCGAGGGACCTGGACGGGGCGCATGCGGGGTTCCGAGTCCTCGAAGGTGAGCTCGTAGTACCTCAGCACGCGTCGGGGGCAGGCCTGCACGCACAGCGAGCAGCCCACGCAGCGTTCCTCGTCCAGCCTCACCCGGTCCTCCACCTCGATGGCGCCCACGGGGCAGACCTCCGCGCACAGGCCGCAGGCGACGCACTCCTCCGGGCGCTCGACGCGGGCGAGGTTGACGCGGACGTTCGTGAGCCGGTCGTCGAGGTGGAAGTGGACTTCGACCACGGACTCACCCCTCCCGGGCCCGGCGGAGGGCCTCCTTCAGGTGCTCGGTCCAGCGCCTCGCGAGCTCCTCTACGTCCAGCGGGATCAGCTTGATCGCCCCGGCGACGGGGCACGCCTGGATGCACCGCTCGCAGAGCACGCAGCGCTCCGGGTCGACGCTGGCGGTCTCGTCCACCTCGATGGCGTCCGAGGGGCAGACCTCCTGGCACCGGCCGCAGCCCACGCACAGGTCCCGGTCGACGACGACCCGGGCGGGCTTGGAAGGGACGACCTTCTCCTTTACCTCCTCGGCGAGCGTGCCGACCTCGATGGCGCCCACGGGGCAGACCTCCGCGCACAGGCCGCATCGGATGCACCGCTCGCGGTGGAGGACGGGCCCCCGGTCCCCCATTTCCAGGGCGGGGGGCTGGTTCTCGGCCTCCCCGACGGGGCAAGCGTCCGCGCAGGCGCCGCAGACGACGCACCGGTCGAGGTCGATCCGGGGGAAGTCCCGGAACCGGGGCGGTCGGTCGAGGATCCGGCGGGGGGAGTGCGCGTCGAGCAGCCGCTTGCCGCCCTTGCGGGTCAGGATCTGCCCGAGGTAGTCCGGGAGCATTCCCTCATCACCTCCCGGGCCCGGCCCTCGTAGAGGATCTCGCCGCGGTCCCGGTCCACGATCACGAACCGCTCGTTGCACGCGACGCACGGGTCCAGGCTCGCGTAGACGGCGACGGCGTCGGCGATGGTGGGGGCGCCCGGGGCGATCGCCTCCAGGACGCGGATGTTGGGCACGGAGGGCGTGCGGATGGTGACGCGCCGGACGACCCCGCCCTGGGTGAGCTCCATGTCGTAGACGAGCTCGCCCCGGGGCGCCTCAACCCGGTGGTCGACGTGACCACCCCGGATCTCCAGCTCGCGGCGGTGCTCTCCCTCGGGGAGCTCGTCCACGATCCGCTCGATGAGGTCGATGGACTGGAGGCACTCGTCGTACCGGACGAGGATGCGGGCCAGGTTGTCGCCCCGCTTGCGGGAGACGGGCTTGAAGCCGAGCTCCGGGTACACGGGCTCCTGGAGCCGCATGTCGGACTCGGGCACGCCGGAGGCGCGGGCCTGGGGGCCGACGACGCGGTACCGGCGGACGTGCTCCTTCGTGATCACGCCCACGCCGCGGGAGCGGAGCTTGATGAGGGGGTCCGTCTGGGCGATGCGGCGGTACGCCTTCACGTCCTCCTCGACCTTCTCCAGGGTCTCGAGCACGCGCTCCAGCTGGTCCTCCGTGACGTCGACCCGCACCCCGCCCACGACGTTCCAGCCGGTGAGGATGCGGTTGCCCGTGATCTCCTCGATGCAGTCCAGGACCCGCTCCCGCGTGTTCATGTTCCAGACGAACATCGTCTCATGCTCGATGGAGTAAAAGTACGCCGCGTTGGCGATCAGGTGCGACTGGATACGGTCCAGCTCCTGGACGAGCACGCGCAGGAAGAGGCCCCGCGGGGCGGGCTCGCCCTCGGCCGTGCGCTCCACGCCCCCGATGAAGCACATGTTGTGCGCGTGGGAGCAGATCCCGCAGACGCGTTCGGCCAGGAACGCGGCCTTCTGCCACGGCATCCCCTCCATGATCCGCTCGATCCCGCGGTGGCAGTAGCCCATCTCCACCTTGCAGTCGACGACCTCCTCCCCGCGCACGGCCAGCTTGATGCGCAGCGGCTCCTTGAGGATGGGATGGTTGGGGCCCACGGGCACCTTGTGCGAGATGGGCACCTCCTCGCCCGTCTCCACGTCCACCACGCGCACGTTGCCCCGGGGGGACGCGTCCCTACCCTCCCGCCTCCGCTCCATGCTCGCTACCCCGCCGGAACTCCCACGCTCGGAAGAGTCGCGGGACGACCTCCAC
Source organism: Methanopyrus sp. (assembly GCF_053997775.1). Classification (NCBI taxonomy): domain Archaea; kingdom Methanobacteriati; phylum Methanobacteriota; class Methanopyri; order Methanopyrales; family Methanopyraceae; genus Methanopyrus; species Methanopyrus sp. The sequence goes on along the minus strand of NZ_JBMXXF010000029.1, from coordinate 43,831 downwards.
GATGGCCGACACGATCTCCTCCGGGCGCGGGGGGCACCCGGGCACCTCGGCGTCCACGGGGATGATCTCCCGGACGGGCCCGCAGACGCGCCCGCCCTCCTGGTTGAAGATCCCGCCGGAGCAGGCGCACGCGCCCACGGCCACCACGGCCTTGGGCTCCGGCACCTTCCGGTACAGCCGCTTCAGCTTCTCCCGCCACTGGTACGTGACGGGGCCCGTGACGATCAGGACGTCGCTCTTCCTCGGGTTGTTGTGGTAGTAGATCCCGTACTGCTCGAGGTCGTACCGGTACGTGTAGCAGGCGAGGATCTCGATGTCGCACCCGTTGCAGCCGCCCGTGTTCACCACCGTGACGTGGATCGAGCGGGAGCGCACGAACCCCTTCAGCCGCTTCAGCAGGGAGCGCAACTACACGATCCCCCGCTCCCGCAGGGAGTAGAACGCGCGGAGCAGCCGGTCCCGGTCGAGCTCCACGGGCTCCCGGCCCCGGTACAGCTCCAACAGCTCCTCCCTCAGCTCCTCCCGCAGCTCACCCTCGCCGATGACGTCGAGCAGGAGGAGCAGCTCCGCCGTCTCGTCCACGTTCTCGACCAGGCGCTCCAGCTGCTCCACCTCGGGGTGAAGCCCGTAGAGGGCCGTGCAGGAGCGGGCCCGGGTGAGGACGGACCGGACCTGGTCCTTCTCCACTCCCAGCAGCTCGGCCAGGCGCCGGACGATGTCCCGGTCGTAGGCGTAGCTCCGCAGGATCCACCGCTTCACGCGCAGCACGGTCTCCTCGTCCTCGGCGTAGAGTTCCTCGAGATCCTCCTCCGTCAGGTCCTTCCTCCGGGTGAGCAGCTTCAGCATCCTATCACCTCCATCCCGCGGTGGGCGAGGAGGATCGAGCAGAACAGGAGCAGGCCGAGCGCGGTCTCGATGCGGCCGTACCCGGGGCGCATGTTCACCACGAACCCGGCCAGGAACGCGCCCGCCGGGAGCCCCAGCGGTCGCCACTTCACCCAGGAGACGGCCAGGGTGGACCAGCCGAGGAGGGCCAGCGGGAGGGCGATCGGGTCGACGCGCCGCTCCCGGAAGATCTCCCCGTAGACCCGGTAGCTGTACTCCAGTCCGACCAGGGAGCCGACCACGAAGGCGGCCGTCGCGCCCAGGATGGCGAGGTCCTCCGGGTTCATAGGTGCCCCACCCGCAGCACGTGCAGGCAGGCTAGCAGTAGGGTCAGCACGGCCAGTGGCACGGCGAGTTCCTCGGCCCGGTGGACCGCCTCGCACGTGCGGCTGCAGGTGGCGAGGAGTAGGGTCACCGCCAGCAGGATCAGCGCGCCGATCCGGGACTGGGTGGAGTGCTCCGCGGCCGTGATCCCCACCATCACCAGGAGGGAGGAGGTGAGCGCGAGCAGGTGGGGTCTCACTGGTCTCCGCCCCCCTTCAGTGGATCAGCGCGTCCAGGAACATCAGCGACGCGACGAGCACGTGGACGCCCACGGCCTGGTACGGGGTGAGGATCGGGGTGATCGCGCACAGGACGGCCAGGAGGATCGTGAGCGCGCCCATGACGAGCAGGTGGGTGGCCGGGTCCGAGACGCCGAGGAACACGGCCTGGAAGATCCAGAGCTCGCAGTAGAACTTCAGGGCCTCGGCCGTGTGTATGAGGCCACGGAGGAAGCCGGGGTACTCCGTCAGGTACCCCTCCACGATGTCGTAGCCCTTGGAGGGGTCGAGGGGTGAGTAGGGGGCGTCGATCCAGAGCAGGGTGAAGAACGCGAGCGCGGAGAAGGGCGCGTGCTCGATCAGCGGCCCGTGCGCGCGCTCCCACGCGAGGATGCCGGCCACGTCGGCGTGCCCGGTGATGAAGTACGCGGAGACGAGGGAGCAGGCGAGGGCGAGCTCGCCCGCGGGCATGATCGCGTGCCGCACGCCGCCGATCTTCGTGTACGTGGAGCCCGCGGACACGCCGGCACCGTGCGAGAGGACCTTGTAGGCCGCGTAGAAGGCGAAGAAGGGGAGCAGGTTGCCCTCCAGGACGGCGGAGATCGTGACGGCGGAGGACCAGACGATCACGTTGAACACGGGCACGAGCCAGTACAGGAACCCGGCGGCGGTGATGGGGGCGTAGGCCTCCTTCATGAGGAACTTGAGCGTGTGCAGGAACTCCTGGATGATGGGCGGGCCCGGCCGCCGCTGGATGCGCGCGATCACCTTCCGGTGCAGCCCGAGGTACACGCTGCCGACGAAGAACGCCTCCAGCAGCCCCAGCACGGTGTCCACGACGATCATCCGTCAGTACCCCAGGAACGGTGCTCGGTCCGGCTTCCCGCGGGGCGCCAGGGCCCAGCCCAGGGCTAGTAGGGTGAGGGAGAAGATCAGGATCGTGAGCGCGAGGAACGCGCCGTAGTGCCGTCTCACCGGCCCTGGGTACCACCACTCGAGCCAGATCAGGAGCGCGTCGGCGGCCACGGCGGCCAGGAAGGGTAGCCAGCGCCTCACCCGTCCTCCCCCGTCACGGTAGGAGGCTGAGGATCTCCATGAACCGGGAGAAGGTCAGGAGCGTGGTCAGGTGGATCACGAAGGCGTACCGGCCCCAGATCCGGCGGAACGAGTCGACCTTCACCGCGTAGAAGGGTCCGACGCCCGCCTCCCCGAGGACCCCGGCCGTGAGGAGGGCCTTACCGTACGTCAGCGTCCACCCGCCGGCCCCCCGGGGGAGCTTCATCAGCTCGTGGAGGCTGAGCGTGCCGGTGGAGGCGAGGATCAGGGCGGCGCCGCCGAAGAGGGGCAGGCTCGCGATCAGGCACATCAGCCCGTAGTGGAAGGCGCACTCGAGGGCGAAGTCGTCCCCGACGGTCGTCCCGATCAGCCCCATGTTGGACATGCCGAGCAGGGAGAGGAAGAGGGTGAAGTTGAACACGTCCCCGGTCGTGACCACGCCCACGGACGCGAGCGTGGAGGTGAGGGCGAGGGCGGCCTTGATGCGGTCCTCCCGCGGGGTCACGATCTTCGCCTTGATCTTCGGCCGTCGGTGGTCTACCTCCACGTAGATGTCCGTCCGGCTGAGGATCGGGAGCAGGAGGACGGCGATGAGCACGCCCAGGATCACCGCGTTCACCGTGCTGAGGTAGGGGACGATGTCGCCCAGCGGGATGACGGTGAACACCTCACCGCTCGGGTACATCGCCCGCCCCCACCCGGACGTCGTAGCCCATCACGTACCCGAAGAGGGACAGCTTCGGCCCGACCTTCACCAGGATGCCGCCGGTGCCGGCGAGCAGCAGCGCCAGCAGCCAGTACCTCGGGTGCAGGAAGAACAGGCTGAACCCGATCACCCACAGGGCCCAGCCGAGCCCGGAGAGGGACTCCATGCCCCGCCACTCCTCGTACCTCGGTCGGTTCACCCGGGAGAAGAGGTAGAAGGCCGCCCCCGTGCCCGCGACGGCCCCGCCGGTGAACCCCGTCAGGAGCACGCCGTACAGGGCCAGCCCGATCATCAGGGCCGTGGGGGCCGTCCGGAGCACCTCCATGTCCAGCGGGTCGAACCGGGGCAGGCTCCGGGGGTCCGAGTGGCGGGCGATCAGGACCTCCGAGGTGGCCATGAGCTCCGCCAGCCCGACGACCAGCCCCGGCAGGATGAGGCACTCCGCCAAGTCCGTGCCCACCGAGGCCAGGAGCGCGAGGGACCCGATCTCCACGGCGTCCGTCATCGTGAGGCGGTTCAGCGGGTTGCGGTCCGCGAGGATGTCCGCGGTCGCGATCAGTCCCGCGGCGAGCCCCACGGCCACGGCCACGTGGTACATCCTGACGGTGAGCTCCGGGACCGTGGCCGGGACCAGCTGCAACCTACTCCCTCCGCCCCATCTCCCGCTCGGTGACGGTCTTCATCCGGACGACCCACGAGAAGATCACGAACCCGACGAACATGATCGAGGACTCGAGGACCGTGTCCAGTCCCCGCGTGTAGTAGAGGATCTCGTCGAGGATGCCGCCCGGGTGCGAGACGATCGTCGTGCCGCAGTGCCGGGAGTGCCGGGCCAGCCACCGGGTGAAGGGGGTCAGGTACGAGGTCACCCAGCCGCGGCTCGGCTCGAACTGCGGGTACTGGGACACCGTGATCCCGGGCCGCCGGAGCGGGATCCCGCCCCGATCGTACGGGGCCAGCGGGTCCCCCGACTTCACCTGCAGCTGGGGCTCGGGCCGGGGGTAGAGCTGCTTCCGGTGGTAGTGGTACCCGTGCGTGAGCCCGACGGCGGCGATGACCGCGAGCAGGAGGCAGTAGGCGGAGACCATGGACTCCGGCCGGCGCACGGAGAGGAGGAGCCGGGAGAACCCCTCACTCGCGCTCACCGGCCTCCACCCTCAGGATGGCTCTCATGAGGATGGGGGTGGCGAAGGCTCCGACGGCAATGTACGTGAGGAGGGCGAGCATGTGGTTGAACGCGAGGAAGATGAGGCAGATCCCGGTCGAGGCTATGTCCAGGTTCAGGGCCTTGACGACGGGGTCCGAGCGGGCGGGTCCGATCGCGGCGCCCGCGACGCCCGCGAGCACCATGAACGAGCCCGCGTAGAGGGCCAGCTCCGACTCACTCACCACGGGCCCTCACCTCCTCGATCCTGATCAGGTACACGCAGAACATGATCGTGCCGATCGCCTCCATGGCCGCCCCCGCGGCCGCGACGTCCAGGTACCCCTCCGCGGCCACGGCACCGATCATCCCCGACTTGGCCAGCGCGAGGCCCGGCAGCTTCCGCACCGGGTCCCTCCTCAGCACCGCGGCCACGGTCCCGATCGCGCAGGCGGACAGCGACGCGATCAGGAGGGCGTTCAACGGCGCCCGCCCTCCCGTCGGATTTCCTCCACCTTGCGGATCGTGTAGGCCACGGCGTTGGACTCCAGGGTGGAGAAGATGAACGAGCAGAGCGCCGCCAGCAGCCCCATGTCCGTGCGCCAGGTGGCCGCGATCAGCCCGGCCAGGGCGAACCCCACGACGTTAAGGTAGATCAGCTGCGCGTACACGTCCCGGGCCACCAGCAGGCGCAGCGATACCCAGAGCAGGACGGCCAGCATCACGAGCTCGGCGGGCCTCACTCCCGGGGCCCCCGACCCAGGCGGCGCGCCATGTCCCCGATGATTCGGGAGGCGATCGGGTGGTCGATCCCGTGGATCGTCGTGATGGCCAGGACCATCCCGGCCACGAAGTTGATCGGGTCGAACCCGAGCACGCGGTCGTACAGGGTCACGAGGGCCGTGGCGGAGAGCGCGCCGAGCGTGCCGGCGTACCCCGGGTCGGCGCAGAGCCGGTTGCCGAGGTACACGGCGAGGGCGGCGAGCAGCCCCCCGTGGGGCCCGCCCAGGCACCAGTACCCCGCGGAGGCCAGCAGCGTGCCGGCGGAGGCGTCCGGGGAGCAAACGATGTTGCCCATGAAGTACCCGCCGGCGAGGTCACCGCCCCGGCGCTCGACGGCGCGCCCGATGGCCCCGGCTCCCTTGACGCCGGGCGCCTCGGGCAGTCCCATAAGTATATCTACGGTCACGAAGTTCAGCCAGGCCAGCGCGAGTCCCGTCGCGAGCTCCACCACCGGCTCCCAGGTCAGCGCGATCACCCCGGCTCGGGTCGGGGGAACACCCTCTCGATGTTCGCCACGAACGCCGCGGAGGCCACGCCCACCGCGACTCCAACCAGCACCGCGAGCCGGAGTTCCTTCCACCCCAGCACCCGGCACACCGCCACCGTCCCGCCCGCCCCGATCACCGGGGTCGGGAACGCGGCGGAGACCTCCCACGATCGCCTTCTCGGTTTCTCCCGCTGGATCGGCGGCAACCCGATCGCGAGCGCGGTGGTGAAGGACGCGGCCGCGCCCGCCGCGGCCCCGACCAGCTCTACCATCATTTTAAGGTTTCCCCTAACGTCGTTTTGGTGAACACCGATAGGGGGTCCTTCCCGTGAGCAAGGTGATCATGAAGCCTAAGGTGACCGTGGAGGACGACTGGATCGTGTTCGAGGGCGAGGAGGACCACGTCAGGCTGCCGAAGGACCCGTACCGAGTCATTCGGGACTTTGAGGAGCACGGGTACTTCTTCGACGACGAGCACAAGCGGGACTTCGCGGCCATGTACATGACGTTAGTCGTCGAGCAGACTCCCGTGCTGCTCGTCGGGCCGCCCGGTACGGGCAAAACGAAGCTCGTGCGGCTGATGGGCGAGCTGTACGACGTGCCGGTCGTCGTCATGCGGGGCCACCAGGAGGCGCGCGAGCAGGAGTTCATCGGAGGCGTGGACGTGGCCGCCCTGCCCGTCGCGGACAAGATCGCGGAGGAGTACGCTGAGGAGGACGTGGACTACGAGGAGGCGGTGGAGGCCATGAAGGAGCTCATATACGTGGGTGGCTACCTCAAGGACGTGGTGAACGACGCTCGACGCCACGGGGCCTGCCTGTTCTTCATCGACGAGGTGAACCGGTTCCCGGGCTACATGATCCCCACGCTCATCCACATCTTCGAGAAGGACACCGAGGTGATCTACATCCCGCACTCGCCGGTGGACTTCGGCGAGACGGGCGCGATCATGCGGGTCGGGGCGCTGAACCCGGAGGGTAAGGGTACGACGAACTTCGACGAGGCCCTGCTGCGGCGCGTGGAGCTGGTCCCGTGGGGCGAGTACGACGTCGAGATCTACAAGAAGGTGGCCAAGGACGCCGCGCGCCGGGTCATCGAGACGACGGAGGCCGTGGAGAAGGTGCTCGAGGACCTGGCCTCGATGATCAAGGACATGGGCAAGGGCGTGGACGTGGCGAAGGACGTGGCGCAGGCCGTGGCCATCGGTGTGCGGATGGGTTACGACCTCGAGACCGTCACGCGCAACGTGGTCAACAAGATCCTGGGCGACATGTTATTAGACCCGGAAAAATCCGAAGAGTTCGAGGCCCGACGTAAGGCGCTCGAGCGGAAGGTCCGGGAGAAGCTCAAGCCGATCTTCCGGTCGTAAGCGCGGACCGGACGGGTGATTCCTTGCCTTGACCGGGGCCGAAATCCGGCTGGAGGAGGCGACCGAGATCGTCAGCGAGCTGATGGCCCGGCTGCGCAAGCGGGGCGACGTTCACGCTCCCCCCGATCTACCCGAGGGCTTCTTCCGGAAGCTGACCGTGCTGGCGGACGGGGACCGGATCGACCTCCAAACCTTCGTGGACCTGGCCATCCGGCACTTCGCCCGGCACGGGTACAAGAAGCCCCTCGATCTGTACGAGAAGGTGATGGTCGCCCGAGCGATCGTGGCCGAGGAGCTCTCGCGGATCCTGTCCAAGGAGACGGTGGACGAGCGGGCGGTTGAGTCCCTCAAGAAGTTCGCCGCGCACGCCAACGAGAACGTCCGGGACGAGTTCGAGTCGCTGCTGGAGGAGGAAGAGGCGGAGGAGGAGGCGCTGGAGCCGCCCGACCGGGAGGACGTGGAGCGGGTGCTAGAGGCCTTCGGGTCCCAGCTCTCCGACGAGGCCATCATGGACATGCTCAAAACGGCCATCTTCGGGCCCGAGAAGAAGCGGATGCTCGAGAACATCACGGACGAGCAGATGATCGGCAGCCTGCTCCAGCAGCACGTGCCTCGCAGCATCATGGACAAGCTCTCCGAGCAGGGCCGGCTGGACGTGCTCAACCGGTTGAACTCGCCGCTCAAGCACAAGATCGAGGCGATGACCTCGCCCCAGGCCTCCCACTCGCACTCGGTCGATCAGGAGGAGCTGGAGCGGGCCTTCTCCGACGACGCGTTCAACAAGCAGGCCCGGAAGCTACTCTCCGAGCTCGCGCACCGGCTCAACCGGCTGGCGGAGCAGGTAGGGGTTGAGGAGGCGCTCGAGCGCGCCCGCAAGATCGCGAAGGCGGTCGCCTCGGCGAACGACCGGTGGGAGCGCGCCGCCCAGACGTTCGAGCGCGCCCTCGAGCGGCAGCTGCGGGAGCACGGCCCGAGCTCGGACCCGTTCGAGGCTTACCGGCGCGGCGCCCCCATGGACCCGAACCACGTAGAGGAGAAGACCGGTAACGACCCCTCGGACTACACCGGCTCGCTCGAGCAGGCCCAGTTCGTGATCGAGGGCGTGGAGCGCCGGGGCAAGTTCCGGAACCCGCTCCTCTCCGTCGTTCAGGCCAACGAGATGGTGAAGAACCTGCCGCAGATCGACGAGGACCGGTTCAAGCGCCAGGTGGAGAACCTGCTCAAGCCCACGATGCGGGAGCTGGAGGACTGGGCCGAGCGGGTGGGTCGGGAGGTCGTCCGGCGGAACCTGGAGGAGCTGGAGCGTGCCAAGGATCAGGGGTACTACGTGCCCAAGGAGCTGGAGGAGCGGCTCCGAGAGCTCGCGGAGCGGGCGCCGGAGCGCGGCGAGGAGGAGGGAGAAGGAGAGGGTGAGGGGGCCGCCGCCGAGAGTCCGGAGGGCATGGCCGCCGAGACCCCGCCCGTGGCGGGCGAGTCGGAGGAGGGCGAGTCGGAGGGTCAGGGTGACGCGGCGCCCGCCCCGTCCGGCGGGATCTCCGGGGTGGGCAAGGGCTCGGACCCGGCGTTCGTCGTGGACCGCTCGTTCCCGGAGCGCAAGAAGTTCCTCAAGATCCTGCAGAGCGACTCGCTGCGGATCCTGGACGAGGGGCACGAGATCTCCCGGGAGTTCGAGGAGCTGGAGGACGGGGAGGCGAAGGCGCACTTCGGCTGGCTGCACGGGTTCGACAAGTCGGACTTCCTGTCGGACATCGACTGGGAGCGGAGCCTGGAGGAGGGCTACTTCAAGAACGTGCCGCTGACGCTCTACAAGCGGCGGTTCCGGAACAAGGACGAGCCCAAGGTGGCGATCCTCCTGGACTCGAGCGGCTCGATGAGCGGGGACAAGATGGAGGTGGCGGCGACGCTCGCCGCCGCCCTGTTCGAGACCGTGGGGATGGAGAACATCGGGCTGTGGGCCTTCCGGTCCGAGGTGCATCAGCTGAAGGACTTCGAGGAGGTGGTCAACCGGCGGAAGCTGGTGGAGAAGATCCTGGGCATCCCGGCGGGCGGCGGCACGGACCCGGTCAAGCCGCTGGCGAAGGTCCTGGAGTCGCTCGAGAACGTCGACTACGACAAGTGCAAGATCGTCTACATCACGGACGCGATCTTCATGCACGAGGACTTCATCAAGATCCGCAGCATGCTGAGCGACCGGGACGACATCGAGCTGTACGCGCTGCTGATCAAGGACGAGTTCGAGCACACGGGGCCGACCATCTTCAAGCGGATCACCGAGGAGTTCCACGGCGGCATGGTGCAGGTGAACCCAAGGGACAAAGAGAAGGTGCGCGAGAAGCTGAAGGAGTTCGTCGAGATCATCTCGGACTGAGGGCGCCCCGCCCCTACTCCACCAGCGCCCGGCTCACCGCGTCCATCGCCTCCATCGCGTCCTTTCGGATGTCCTCGTACCAGACCGAGCACTCCCGGCGGCTCGTCTTCACGACCATCCGGTCCCGGTGCAGCGTCACGTTGATCATGCCGCGCACGTCCATGCTCAGGCCCTTGAGGAAGTTGTGCGCGAGGATGATCTCGTCCACGTACTCCGGGGTCAGCTCCCCCAGCGGCGAGCGGTACGAGATACCCGCTTGCTCCCAGCTGTGCCGGAACCTGTTGTGGAACTCGCGGAACAGGTACTTCGAGTAGCTGTGCTCGAGCAGGATGACGTCGGTCACGCCCGCGTGGATGAGCTGCGAGGCCGCCTCCACGCTGTGCCAGTTCTCCAGGATGGACTCCACGCTCTTCGGGAAGAAGGCGTCGCACCCCAGCCGGTTCACCCAGCCCACGGCGCAGCTGACGTCGAGGTCCTCCAGGCGCTTCATGTACTCCCGGTACATGTCGCAGTGCCGGTCGTCCACGAAGCTGATCACGGCCAGGTCGTCGTTCATCCGCCGGGTCATGAACGTCTTGTGGGTCACACGGAACCGCCGGATCCCCTGGGACAGCAGGTGCCCGATGAACTTAGCCGGTACCGTGGTCTCCGCGACCATCTTCACCTCCACCGAGCCGGAGGCGCCCGTGAACGTGATGTCGATGCTGTTGTCGTCCCGTTCCACGACCTCGAACCGCTCCAGCCCGGAGATCTCCTCGTCCACGGCCCGGGCCAGCGAGGCCAGCGACTTCAGGAACGGGGACATGAACGGTCGCTTCATGCACACCTCGATGATCTCATCCGGGAGGGAGACCCGGATCACGCTATTATCCTCCGCGACCGGGATGACCTCGAAGTCAGCGTTGAACTCACGCGACAGCGACGAGAGGAGGGGTTCGATGCTCGCGTACATGAGGGCACTCACCACCCTTCTGGATGCGATCGTGAGGGAGGTTAACTCCGATAAAGATCATGCGGAAACGTTCCGCGTCGAAGTTTGGGAGGAGCCGCCGGGGCGGGTCGTCGAGACCGAGTACGTGCGCCGGGTGCGAAGGCTGATCCGGGAGGGGCGCAGCGTCCTGCTGGTCGGGGAGCCGGGCACGGGGAAGTCCACCACCGCGGTCGCGGCGTGCGAGCGCCCCTACCCCGTCGTGTTGACGTTCGGTGGAAACATCCCGCTCTCCATATTTAAGACCCTCGTCAACACGCTCCGCCGCGCAGGCCCGATCCGGCTCCTCCGGTCGGACGCGATCCTCGTCGGCGACGCGCTCATCGAGGGACCGCTCACCCGACTCCCCGGGCTGGACGAGGCCTGCACGCTCCTCGCGCTGGGCCTGCTTCTGGCGGCCTCACGCCTGCTGAGGAAGCCCATCGTGGCCATGCTGGCGTCGGACAAGTCCTACTATCGGCTCGCCCGGAAGCTCATGGAGCGCGCGGGCTTCGAGGTCGTGGAGATAGAGCACACCCGGAAGTCGGTCGAGCGGATCCTACGCGCGCACGGGATCCGGGGGCGTCCCTCGACCCGAAACCCCCGGCGGGAGCTCACCCGCCTCGCTCGTAGACCCACCGATCGTTCCTCCGAGCGATGAGGCCGCGCTCCTCCATGGACCGCAGCCTGCGGTGGAGCCGTCGCCGTGAGACGCGCAGCCGGCGGGCGAGCTCGCGGGTGTCCATCGGGCCCCGCTCGTAGAGCTCGTTCAGGATCCGCTGCTCGAGGATGCGCCCGGTGAACGGGCACCCGTCGTACTCCCGGCACTCGAGTCCCAGCATGCAGACGACCTTGTCCAGGTGCTCCCGGACCTCGTACAGGGGGCGCCAGGAGGCGGGGGACACGCAGCAGCTCTTGAGGATCACGTCGTCGGGCGCGCGGTCCCTCACCAGCCCGTAGATCCGGGGCAGCTTCTCCGGGCGCAGAGGGCCCCGGGCCGGGTCCTGCACCGGGTTGAACTGGAGGACGGTCTTACCCGGGTTGAGGCGAAGGATGGTGAGCACGCGCTCCGCGTCGGCCTCCTCCGGGACGCCCGGGAGGCCGACCACGCCGCCCACGAACGTGACCTCCAGCCCGTGCCGGTGGCACCAGGCCACGACCTCCCAGAACTCGTCGAACCCGCGGGAGCGGCCGGTGACGGCCCGCCACTCCTCCCGGGTGCGGCCGGAGAAGCTGAGCTTGAGGTAGTCCAGGCCCGCGCGCCGCAGGTCCTCGAGCAGGTCCGTCGGGATGAGCGGTCCGGTGCCCACGCCGACGGTGACGTTCAACTCGTCCTTGATCAGCTCGACCGCCTCGACGAGGTCCGCGCCTAACGTGTGCGGGGACGCGCCCTGGATCACGACCTCCTTGTTGCCCGCCTCCACGCGCCGTCGGGCCTCCTCGAGGATCTCCTCCGGCGTCAGGTCGACGTGGTCCCTCACCAGGTTGTAGTAGCAGAACTTGCACCGCATGTCGCAGCGCGTAGTGGCCACGATGCTGCCCGTTCGGGACTTGGACTCGCCGCGGATAACCCGGAGGAAGGCCTCGACCTCCGGCCCGCCCCGGGTGAGCCGCACGGGTCGGTTCCGGTACTCGTACTCGCGGGAGGGGCGGGCGAGGGCCCGCCATCCCTCCTCCGTCAGCGCGAAGCCGCGGTCGGTGGGCTCGAGCAGCCCCTCGTCTCGGAGCGCGTTGATCTCCCGACTGATGAGCCCGCGGTTGCCCCGCACCCGGTCCATCAGCTCGCGGCGGGAGCTGGGGCCTCGCTCGGCCAGGGCCTCGAGGATCCGCCGCCGTAGTTCACTCCCAGACGGTGCGGAACTCGTCATACCCCTGCACCTCCCGCACGCCCACCAGCTCCCCGTCCCGCACGACCACGGAGCCGGGCAGGGGCTGGCAGTTGTAGTTGGAGGCCATGGACTCGCAGTAGGCGCCGGCCGTCAGGAACACGACCAGGTCGCCCTCGGAAACGTCGGCCGGGACCTCGCGGTCCTCCGCCAGCACGTCGCCCGACTCGCACAGCGGTCCGGCGATGGAGGCCCTCACGGTCTCCAGGTAGTCCCCTCCGTGCACCACGACCTCGTGGTACGCGTCGTACAGGGCGGGTCGGATGAGCGCGTTCACTCCCGCGTCGACGAAGATCCAGCGCCGGTTCCCGGACTCCTTGAGCTGTCGGACCCGGGTGACCAGCACGCCAGCCTCGCCCACGATGCTCCGCCCGGGCTCCAGGTACAGGTCGAAGCCGGGGGACTCCGAGTGCAGGTCCTTCAGGTCCTCGCGGAGCGCCCGGGCGAGGTCCCGGGGTCGGGGGACGTCCTCGTCCATCCGGTAGGGGACGCCGAGCCCGCCGCCGACGTTCAGGTAGCGGAGCTCCTCCACGAGCCCGGTCTCCTCCAGGAACCGGCGGACGGAGCGGAGCGCCTCCACGAAGGGCTCCAGGTCGGTGATCTGGGAGCCGATGTGGTAGTGCACGCCCAGGAACTCGACGTACTCGGACTCGATCATGGCCCGGCAGACGCGCTCCGCGTCGCGCAGGCTGACGCCGAACTTGGACCCCTCGACGGCCGTCGCGATGTGCGGGTGGGTGTCCGGGTCGACCTCGGGGTTGACGCGTAGGGCGACGCGGGCGCGCCGCTCCTCGCGCCGGGCGATGCGCTCCACCCGGCGGAGCTCTTCCATCGAGTCGACGTTGATGACCCAGGCGTTCAGGACGGCCGCCCGGAGCTCGTCGTCGGACTTCGCGTTGCCGTTCACCACGAGCTCCTCCGCGCCGGCCTCCACGGCGATCCGCATCTCCCATAGGGAGACGACGTCCGCGGCGCGGGTTTCGTCCAGGATGTGCTCGACGAGGTGCGGGTTGAAGTTGGCCTTCATCGCGTAGCAGACGCGCACGTCGCCGGGGAACCAGGAGAAGGCCTCTAGGTACTCGCGCGCCCGCTCGACGGCCAGGTCCGCGTCGTACACGTACGCGGGCGTGCTGACGCCCGACTCCTCCAGCACGTCGTCGAGCTCGCGCCCGGAGACCTCAATCACCGCCCGATGACTCACCCTCAACCGCGCCCTCCCCTTTCAGGTTCGCGATCACCAGCTCGACCGACTTGGGCCCCACCCCGCTCCGATCCGCCCACGCCGCCAGGAACACGCCCAGGTCGTCCGGTGACCGGCCGAACGCGTAGCCGACGGAGCAGCCCATCGCCTCCAGGTCCCGCCGCACGCGCTCGAACCCGAGCGGGTCGATGATGAGCTCGCCCTGCGCGGCGGCCTCCAGCATCTGGCTCGGCTCCTCGATGGGCCTCACGGGCATCGGCTCCTCCTCGGCGTACCGGGACTGAATCCGCTCGGCCACGACCCGGCCCATCGCCTCCACGAGCCGGCGCCCCTCCTCGGACTCGTGGTCGACGACCTCCACGCCGCACCGGCGCAGGACGTCCCGCAGGTACCCGGTCAGGTCCTCCAGGTCCCACTCGCCGCGGCTCATGCCCCGAACGATCAGCACGTCCACGTCGTCAAGCAGGGGCCGCGAGCCCTCGAACGCGTCCAGCTCCGTCATGATCCGCCTGGCCAGCCGGTGGATGTGCACGGGCGTGCCGGGCACGGTTCAGCTCCCCAGCTCCCGCCTGAGTTCACCCATGGTGGTAACGCGCTCGGCGAACGCGTTGTGCTTGTGGATGGACTCGTGATTCACCTGTCGGACGATCACGAGGGCGTCGTCCGGCAGGTGATCGAACTCGTCCACGATCCGCCGGATCATCTCCCGCACGCAGTCCTCCACGAACTTCGGGTTGCGGCACGCTCGCTTGGTGACCTCCAGCTCGTCCGGGCGCTTCAGCAGCTCGTACGTGGGCGCGCTCATCGACTCCTCTACGATGCGGATGATGTCCTTGATGTTGACGCTGTACGAGTCCGGCACCTCGATCATGACCGTGCCCACGCCGCGCTGGTTGTGGGTCATCGGAAACACGTCCTTTTTCATGATCTTCCGGGCCAACTCCTCCGCCTCCTCCTCGTCCAGCCCGAGCTCCTTCACGAGCCTGCGCTGGACCCGCTCCTGGCTGTACTCACGGATCATCTCCAGCGCGCAGGGGCACGCGGTGAGCCCGATCACCTCCGCCCCCACCATCTTCCGGGTCTCGATCCCCTCCTCCGTCCGCCGGGAGACCGATCGGCCGATGATCTTGTAGGGCTCCTGCGTTGGGAGCCCCGTGACCGGGGTCCTCTTGGGCAGGATCAGCTCGCCGGTCATGTGCACCTCGGACCGGGTCGCGTAGTCGTGCCTCTCGAGCAGCTTCCGCGAGATGCGGGAGCAGAGGTCCTCGATCATCGTGTCCGACTCCTCGACGGACTTCTCCAGCTCCTCCAACACCTCCTGCAGCACCTCGTGGCTGCGCGACATGTGAATGCCCTTCTGGTGGGCTGGCAGGTCGACGAAGAGGTTGAACGTGGACACGAGGATGATCGGGCGGCCCTCGGTCCGAGGAATCTTCACGAGCTTCTTGATCCCGCTGATGCCCACCCGGGTCAGGTGCGCGGGGATCTGGGGATCCGCGCTCTGGACGTCGGGGAAGCAGGACCTCAACACCCCACCTCCCCACGCCGAGAACTGATCGAATAACCCATAAATTCAGGAAGGAGGCCGGCCACTCCGGCGGGGTGGCGCGTTTGGCCATAGAGCTGCGCGTTGAAAAAGCCTACCCCGAGGACGTGGGCAAGCGCGTGGTGCGCCTGGACAAGCGCTCCCGGGAGCGGATCGGGGTCGAGCCTGGGGATCTGGTCAAGATCACCGGATCCAAGTCCACCGTCGCGCGCGTCCGGCCCGCCAAGCGCGAGGACGTGGGCAAGGGCATCATCCGCATGGATAAGTACGAGCGGCAGAACGCGGGCGCGTCCGTGGGCGAGCCAGTCGAGGTCGAGCGCGCGGAGGAGCGCGAGGCCGAGCGCGTGGAGCTGATGCCCACGGAGAAGGTCGTCGTGCCCGTGCAGGCCGGGCTGAAGGAGGAGGTCGAGAAGGAGCTGACGAGGGAACACGAGCGGGACGTGCTGAACCGTATCAAGGACTACCTGAGGACCCAGGCCCAGCGGGAGCCCATCCCCGCCACCCACCGCGACGTGATCCCGCTCGAGATCCAGGGCAAGACGATCGCCGGCCACGTCCTCGTCAAGCTCCCCGACAGCGTGCTCGTCGTGGGGATCGAGCCCGAGGACGCCACGGTCATCGGGCCCAAGACCGAGATCGTCGTGAAGCCCTACTCCGAGGACCTGGCCAAGGCGGCCGAGATCCCGGACGTCACGTACGACGACATCGGCGGCCTCGACCGCGAGATCGAGCAGATCCGCGAGTACGTCGAGCTCCCGCTCAAGCGCCCGGAGCTGCTCAAGGAGCTCGGCATCAAGCCGCCGAAGGGCGTGCTCCTCTACGGACCGCCGGGCACGGGTAAGACCCTCCTCGCCAAGGCCGTCGCGAACGAGTGCGGGGCCAAGTTCTACACGATCAACGGCCCGGAGATCATGAGCAAGTACTACGGCGAGAGCGAGGCCCGCATCCGCGAGATCTTCGAGGAGGCGCGCAAGAACGCGCCCGCGATCATCTACATCGACGAGATCGACGCGATCGCGCCCAAGCGGGGCGAGACGGGCGAAGTCGAGCGCCGGGTCGTCGCCCAGCTCCTCACCCTCATGGACGGGCTCTCCGAGGACGAGCGCGTGGTCGTGCTCGCCTCCACCAACCGGCCCGACGATATCGACCCCGCCCTGCGCCGACCCGGCCGCTTCGACCGGGAGATCGAGATCGGCGTGCCCGACAAGGAGGGACGCAAGGAGATCCTGCAGATCCACACGCGGGACATGCCGCTCGCCGACGACGTGGACCTGGACAAGCTCGCCGAGCTCACGCACGGGTTCACGGGCGCCGACCTCGAGGCCCTGTGCAAGACCGCCGGGCTCAAGGCGCTGCGCCGGGCGATCCGGCGCCTGGGCGCCAAGCTGGCCGAGCGGGAGGGCGAGGAGGGAGAGGAGGTCTCCGAGAAGATCTCGGAGCTGTCCGACGAGGAGCTGCGGGAGGTCCTGGAGAAGGGGCTCGACCGGGCCGAGATCTCCGAGGAGAAGAAGCGCGCGCTGCGGCGCGTCCTCGAGGAGGCGGAGGAGGTCGAGGAGAAGGAGGAGATCGAGTACTCCGAGGCCCTGGAGAAGGTGCTCGAGGCGGAGGAGGTCGAGCTCAAGGAGGAGCTCAAGGTCACGATGGACGACTTCATGGAGGCGCTGAAGGAGATCGAGC
Source organism: Methanopyrus sp. (assembly GCF_053997775.1). NCBI lineage: Archaea > Methanobacteriati > Methanobacteriota > Methanopyri > Methanopyrales > Methanopyraceae > Methanopyrus > Methanopyrus sp. The sequence continues at coordinate 27,214 of NZ_JBMXXF010000029.1, read as the reverse complement.
CCTCGGCCCTCCGCGAGGTCATCGTCGAGGTGCCGGACGTGTCCTGGGACGACGTGGGCGGGCTCGAGGACGTCAAGCAGGAGCTGAAGGAGGCCGTGGAGTACCCGCTGAAGTACCCGGAGGTCTACGAGCGGCTCGGCACGCGCCCCCCGCGCGGGATCCTGCTGTACGGCCCGCCGGGCACGGGTAAGACCCTCCTCGCCAAGGCCGTCGCGAACGAGTCCGACGCCAACTTCATCGCGGTCCGCGGACCCGAGGTCCTCAGCAAGTGGGTGGGCGAGTCGATCCCGGGCGACGAGGTCGTCTGGGCGAAGGTCGACGGAGAGGCCCGGCTGGTGCCCATCGAGGAGCTCCACCGGCTGTGGAAGGAGGGCCGAGACGTCAAGGTCGCCGCGCTGACGGACGAGGGCATCGTCTGGTCGCCGGTGGAGCGGGTCGCCCGACACCGCCGCCGGACCGGGCTCGTGAAGCTCATCACGCGCACGGGCCGGGAGGTGATCGTCACCGAGGACCACTCCGTGTTCACGGTCCGGGACGGCAGGATCACGGACGTGCCGACCTCGGAGCTGTCCGAGGGAGACTGGATCCTCCTGCCGGCGAGGCTACCGGCGGGCGACTCGGACGAGATCGACGGCGTCAAGGTCGACGAGGACCTGGCGTTCCTGCTGGGACTGTACGTGGCCAAGGGCGACCTGACGGGTCGGGAGGTCGTCAGGATCCGCGTCGATGAACCGGAGGTGATCCGGGAGCTCGACCGGATCGCGCGGGAGCGGGGATGGAAGGGCGGGTACCGCGAGGGTGACGGCTACCGGATCGAGAGCCGCGAGCTCAGGAGACTGTGCGAGAAGTTGAGTGGTGAGGAGGGGGAGAGGCGGTTCGGACCGCTCCTGTCGCTGAAGCCCGGGCTACTCGCCGCCGCGCTGCGCGGGTACTACGCCGGTGATGGCTCGTTCTCGGTGCGGTCCGACGGCCGGCCCGCGGTGATCGAGACGGGCGCCGTGAGCGGGCGGCTGGCGAAGGAGCTCCTGATCGCGCTGCAAATCCTGGGCATCGTGGCCCGCAGGCGCGAGTGCGGGGAGGGCGGGCGGTACCGCGTCGCGATCACCGAGCCGGAGCACGTCCGGAGGTTCCTGGAGAGGGTCGGGTTCCCGTCCGAGGAGGGCGAGCGCGCCCGGAGGCTCCCGGAGGACGGGCAGGCCAGGGGTCGCTCCGACGTCCCGGAGGAGCTCGCGGGAAGCACGCACGTCCACGTCGAGGTCGAGCGCGTCTCGGACCGGGTCGCCGCGAACGGTGGCCTCCTGAGGGTGGGGCTCGAGCACCTGTACTTCGATCGGATCGAGGAGATCGTGCCGCTGGACCGCGACGACGAGTACGTGTACGACGTAGTGGAGGTGAGGCTGGGCCACAACTTCGTCGGAGGCGCGGGAGTCCTGCTGCACAACTCGGAGAAGAAGATCCGGGAGATCTTCCAGAAGGCGCGGCAGACGGCCCCGTGCGTCATCTTCTTCGACGAGATCGACGCGATCGCGCCCAAGCGGGGCACGGAGGTGGGCGGTTCCCGGGTCACGGAGCGGATCGTGAACCAGCTGCTGACGGAGATGGACGGGATCGAGGCGACCGAGGACGTGTTCGTGATCGCCGCGACGAACCGCCCGGACATCCTGGACGAGGCGCTGCTGCGTCCGGGCCGGTTCGACCGGATCGTGTACGTGCCGCCGCCGGACGAGGAGGCGATGAAGGAGATCGTGAAGATCCACACGCGGGACATGCCGCTCGCGGAGGACGTGTCCATCGAGGACATCGTGGAGATCCTGAAGCGTCGGGAGGAGGAAGAGGACGCCAAGTACACGGGGGCGGACATCGAGGCGATCTGCATGGAGGCGGCCATGCTGGCCCTTCGGGAGGTCATCGACGAGCTGGAGCGGATCGAGGAGGAGGCGGAGTCGGAGAGGGAGCTGGAGGCGCGGAAGGAGGCGCTGATGGAGGAGCTCAAGGTGGAGAAGCGGCACTTCGAGAAGGCGGCGGAGAAGGTGCCCCCGTCGGTCTCCAGGGAGCAGCTGGAGGAGTACGAGAAGCTGAAGGAAGAGTTTCAGCGGCTGGCGGGGTGAGCGCTGCTCCTCCTCGCCGACCACATGCTTCTCCGCCTCTGCCGCTGGCTCCGCCTGCTCGGCTACCCGACGGTCTCGGCCCACGAGGTGGTGGACCCGAAGCGGGTGGAGGACGAGGACGCGGTCCTGCTGGAGTTCTGCCGGGAGCGGGACGCCCTGCTGATCACCCGGGACCGGGCCCTGGCGGAGCGGGCCCCGCGCTCCGTGCTGGTTCGCAGCGATGACGTGCCCGGCCAGCTCGCGGAGGTGCTCGCGGCGCTGGGTGACGAGCCGTTCCTGGATCCGGACGAGTCCCGCTGCCCGGAGTGCAACGAGCCGGTGAGGCGCGTGAGGGCGGAGAACCCGGGGCCGTTCGAGGTCACGTGGAGGTGCCCCGGGTGCGGGAAGACGTACTGGGTGGGTGGTCACTGGAGGGACATGGAGCGGGTTATCAGGGAGGTTGAGAGGAGGCTGCGGGGGAGGTAAGGTGTCGGAGCGGTTGTCCCTGGAGGAGGGCGAGTTCCTGGTCCGGCTGGCCCGGGACGCGATCGTCGAGTACCTCCGGTCGGGCCGGAAGATCCGCCGGGATCCCCCGTCGGAGCGGCTGCGGGAGAAGCGGGGCGTGTTCGTCACGCTGAAGCGGCACCCGAGCGACGAGCTGCGCGGGTGCATCGGGTTCCCCGAGCCCGTGAAGCCGCTCGTGGAGGCGACGGTCGAGGCGGCGATCAGCGCGGCGACGAACGACCCGCGGTTCCCGCCGATGCGGGACCCGAGGGAGATGAAGGAGGTGCGGGTGGAGGTGAGCGTGCTCACGCCGCCGAGGCGCCTGGAGGTGAGCAACCCCAAGGAGTACCTGGAGCGGATCGAGATCGGTCGTCACGGCGTGATCGTGCGCCGGGGCGCGAACTCGGGGCTTCTGCTGCCTCAGGTGCCGGTGGAGGAGGGCTGGGACGTGATGGAGTTCCTCTCGCACGCCTGCCTCAAGGCCGGGCTGCCGCCGGACGCGTGGTGCTCGCCGGACTGCGAGGTGTACGTGTTCGAGGCGCAGGTGTTCGAGGAGGTGGAACCGGAAGGCGAGGTCAGGGAGAAGCGGTTAACGGAGGAGTAGACCCTCCCGGAGCCGGAAGGCCTCGAAGGCCTCCGCGTGCTCCGCGCCGATTCTGGCCCCCCAGTACCGCGAGGCCCGGAGCACGTGGTCCTCGCTGATCGCGCCGCGCTGAATCTGGGACTCGTGGGCCCGGAGGGCCTCCAGCTTCTCCTCGATCACGTCGGAGACGTCCACGTACAGGACCGGGCTGAAGTCCGGGGTGGTGGAGGGTCCCTCGCCCATCAGCACGCTGACCTCGGGGAACTTGCTCACCGCGGCCGTGACCAGCCGGTAGGTGCGGCGGTGGTCCTGGTGCGTGTCCCGGGGTGAATGGGTGAAGATCAGGTCCGGTCGGTATCTTCTCAGGTACTCGCGGAGCGCGTCGACGCTCTCCGGGTCGACGGTGATTCGGCCGTCCTCGTGGTCCAGGAAGATGACCTCCTCCACGCCCAGGATCTCGGCCCCTCGCCGGGCCTCTCGCTCCCGGACCTCCGCCCGACCCCCGTTGTCCCCGCGGCTGAGCACGATCTCCAGGACCTCGTGACCGTCGCGGGTGAGCTTGCGGACCGTGCCGCCGCAGTGCACCTCCATGTCATCGGGGTGCGCGAAGACCGCCAGGACCCTCAAGCCGAGTCCCCCTCCGAGGCCCGGCGGGTTCGCCGCCACACGTTCCCCCGCAGCGCCAGCCATAGGAGCCCGTAGAGGGCGGCCACCTCGAGGAAGAACGTCCAGAGGAACTGGGCCGGGACCGCGATCAGGGCCCAGAGTGGACCCCGGCGCTTGAGGCAGTGGTGGGAGGACACCAGCGCGTAGACGAGCCGTCCGGTTAACGGGATGAGCAGGATCTTAAGGTTGAGGAAGGGTAACAGGTACGTGGTGACCAGCGAGGTGGCCAGGGAGCCCAGCACGAACGTGGAGAACGCGATCCCGGGGGCGTTCCGGGCCGAGACGGCCGCGGCCGCGGCCTGGTACATGCCCGCCCACCATCGCGCCTGCTGCAGCAGGTTCTGCCGGAGGCCGGCCGGGTCGTCCATCCACACCTCCAGGTCCGGCCGGTACAGGAACCCGGCCTCCTCCCACCGGTGGGTGAGCCCCAGGGTCACGTCCTCCGCCAGGTTCTCCGGCAGCCCCTCGCTCTTCAGGAACTCCGCGCGGAAGAGGGCCCCGGTGGTGTAGACGGGGGCGGAGCCGACCGACCGGGCCCAGAACCGGATCCCGTCTCCGATCACGTCGAACTGCAGGGCCACCATCAGACCGACGAGGTTCTCGCCACGGTACCGGATCTTCCCGAACGCGAGGTTCCCCCCGGTCCGGGAGAGGTCCGAGACCAGCCGGCGCACGTAGTCCCGAGAACCGAGCTCGTCCCCGGCGTCCAGCAGGAGGACCCACTCGGTCGGGATCTCGGCCTCGCGCAGGGCGGCGTTCACCGTCTCACCCTTGACCCGGCCCCCGGCCAGGATCACCTCCACCCGATCCTCGCCCGAGAACCGGTCCCGAAACCGCTCGTAATCCCGCCGGGAGCCGGCCGCGATGATGACCTTCCGGACCTCCACCCCGCGCTGCCTCAGGACGGACCGGATGGGCCGTTCCACGGCCTCCGTGGGCTCGAACTTGGCGGGGATCAGCAGCGTGATCTCGGGCAAGGAGCCCCCCGACCCCTCTAGTACTCCCGGCACAGGTCCAGGAACTCGTCGAACAGCCACCGGGTGTCCCAGGGACCCGGGTTGGCTTCCGGGTGGAACTGGACGGAGAACGCGGGCGCGTCCGTGTGCACGACGCCCTCTACGGTCCCGTCGTTCACGTTCACCCACCGGACCTCCAGCGGCGTGTCCTCCAGGCTCTCCGGGTCCAGCGCGAACCCGTGGTTCTGCGAGGTGATGTACACCCGACCGTCCTTCAGGTCCTTCACCGGCTGATTGGCGCCCCGGTGGCCGAACTTCATCTTGAACGTGCGGCCACCCTCGGCCAGCCCGAGGATCTGGTTTCCGAGGCAGATCCCCATCAGTGGCACCTCCCCGACCAGCCGCCGGACCGTTTCGATGGTCTCCTTCACGCGCGCCGGGTCCCCGGGCCCGTTGGAGACCAGCACCCCGTCCGGGTCCCGGTCCAGGATCTCCTCCGCCGGCGTGTCGTACGGGACCACCAGCACGCCGGCCCCGCGCCGGGCCAGCTCCCGCAGGATGCCCCGCTTCACCCCGCAGTCGATAACGATCACCTCGGGATCGCCCTCGGAGAACCGGTAGGGCTCCTCCGTGGAGACCCTGGGCACCAGGTCCAGCTCGGAGATGTGGGGCACCCGGCGCGCCCGTTCCACCAGCTCCTCCCGATCGGGCGGATCGTCCGGCTCGTAGGGCACGAGCACGCCACGCATGGCGCCCTCCGTGCGGATCCGGCGCGTCAGCATTCGGGTGTCAACGCCGGCCAGCCCCGGCACGCCGTTCTCCTCCAGGAACTCGTCGAGCGTGCCCTCGGCCCGGGGATGCACCGGCCCGTCGTGCAGGTACCGGACCACGAACCCCTCCACCTGCACCCGGTCCGACTCGCCCGCCCCCGGCAGGATCCCGTAGTTACCCTGCATCGGTGCGGTCATGATGAGGATCTGGCCGCGGTACGAGGGGTCCGTGAGCGCCTCCTGGAACCCGGTGTGCGAGGTGTTGAAAACGACCTCCCCCTCCGCCTCCCGGGGGCACCCAAAGAGCTCCCCGTGCACCACCGTCCCGTCCTCCAGCGCCAGGGCGGCCCGCAATCGCGTCACCCCGACCCCACGCGGGCCCGTGGTAAAAGTATCTCCTCGGGGGAACGCGGGTTGCTGACGGGGTTGAGGGCGACGCTTCGAAGGGTCTCGGACGCGCGCCTGGAGTCCCTGTCGGGCGAGCGGGAGTCGGACTTCCGGGTGTTCGTGCGGGGCGCCATCGGCGCGCTGAGGGATGGGATCCGGCGCCTCGGCGGGCTGAACCCGGAGGCGGCGGTCGGGTACGCCGCCGCCGAGCGCGGGTACCGGGTGGAGACGCTGCGGGAGCTCACCCGGGCCGTGGAGGGGAGGGCGGAGCACCTGATGGTCCGGGCGCTGCAGCTGTACAAGGCGGCCTGCTGGGACCTGCTCGACGCGTCGGAGGAGCCCTTAGGCCTGGGGGTGGCCCTCGACCTGCGAGGGGGTCGGGTGGTCGTCCGTAAGAGTCCGGAGGAGCGGGAGTACGAGCCGATCTCGCGCGCGTACGACCTGCCCGACGACCCGCACGAGCTGGCGTCGGAGCTCGTGGACCGCTACGACCTGGATTTCGTCTACGTGGCGGACCTGGACGCGATCCTGGACGGGGAGCCCGGCGCGGACCTGGAGTTCCTGGAGTCCCTGGAGGTGCCCGCGCTCGTCGACGCTGGCCGGTGCGACGTGGATCTCCCCTCCCACGCCCGTAGGATCCTGCCGACGGAGTGCTACGAGGACGCGGAAGAGTACCTAAACGACCTGGAGGTGATGGAGGACGCGGTGGCGGGCCTGGACCTGGAAGGGTCGAGCGTGCTGGGGCCGTGGGAGCGGGTGGGTGAGTTCCTCGACGAGACGGTGGAGCTGATCTGCGGTCGCCGTCCGGGCGTCGTGGTGGTGGACGTGGGCGCGGTCGGGTCCCGGGAGGGTCCCCCGTTCGAGGCGGGCCTGACCGTGGGGATGTACTGCGACGCGGTCGTCGGGGGCGGGGTCGGCCGCCCGGAGCACGTGGAGCTGGCGCTGGGAACGCCGGGCGTGGTGGGGGTCATCGTCGGCACGCTGCTGTTCGAGGGGGTGGATCCCGTGCGGTTGGAGGAGGCTAAGAGGCGCGGGCGGGAGCTCCGGGTCCATCACATGGGTCTGGAGGAGGAGTACCTGGAGCTCATCAAGGAGGGGAAGAAGACGGTGGAGGGGCGGGTGAAGGACGACAAGCGGGTGCGCATCAAGCCCGGGGACAAGATCCTGTTCAATCGGCGGCTCCTGGTCGAGGTCGTGGACGTTCGGGAGTACGATTCGTTCGAGGAGATGCTGCGGGAGGAGGGGCTGGAAAACGTGCTACCCAACGTGGACTCCATCGAGGAGGGGGTGGAGGTGTACCGGAGGTTCTACTCGAGCGGGAAGGAGAAGATGTTCGGGGTCCTGGCCATCGAGGTGCGGCCGCTGATGGACCTGTTCGAGGACATCTGCGACTGAGTCACTCCAGGATGGGCCCCTCGGGGCTGGGGATGAACCCGATCCGCTCCAGGAACTTGTCGTCGTACACGAGCTCGACCTCGGCCCCCTTCAGGTAGGGGCCCACCCGGCTCAGGACGCCGGGGGCGTCGGTGCCCTCGGCGAGCACCACCTCATTTTCCAGGAGGCCCCACCTCTCGATGCGGAGGACCCGGCGGCCGAAACCGGCCCGATTCAGGGCGCGCTGGAGCCGTTTCCGGGTGACCCCGGCGACGATCAGCCGGTCGTACGGGTCCGCGGCCATCTCGAGCAGGTACTCCACCTGCTCGTCCGTCAGCCGGGCCTCGATCTCGCCCTCCTCCTCGTTCACCTCCACGATCTCCACCTCGAGGGGGAGGTTCTCCACGAAGCCGAAGCTGCGCCCGATGTCGCGGACCGAGGCCTTCTCCCCGCCGAGCAGCTGCTCCCGGAGCCGGTAGAGGGGAACCAGCGCGTCCACCACCCGGGGACCCACCACGCCCACGTCCACGTAGATTCCGTATCCGACCCGGTAAAGGTCGATGATGCGCCCGTAGATCACGTCGCCGGGCGTGAGGTCGAACAGGGAGCGCACGGTATCGAACTCGCCCACCAGGCGCTCGGCCGCCTCCTCCGCGTCCGGTCCTCGGAGTCGTAGGATCGCCCAGGAGCGGAAGTTCCTGCGGACCTCATCCACCTCGACCTCCAGGTCGCCCAGCAGCTCGCGGACCTGGCTCAGCAGCGACTCCTCGGCCCCGCCGTCCCGGTACAGCTTCTCAAGGATCGTGACGTCGACCACGGGCAAGCGATCACCACCGGTCGAGCTCCGGCGGTACCGCGCCCAGCTCGGACAGCTCGCGGTGCAGCCGGATGAGCCGGCGCACGGGGGGCGCGTCCTCACCCATCCGCTCGGAGAACTTGCGGACGACGGCCTTGATCGGGACGTGCTCGGTCCCGAACGTCAGGTTGTCCGCGTGGGCGACGATCTTCTCCTCCAGCGTCTCGGGCACGTAATCCTTGGGCGGTAACCCCAGCTCCTCCGCCTCCTCCCGGGGGATCCCGGCGCCCACGTGCCGCTCCACGATCCGGGCGACGGGCTCCGGGTATCCGAGCTCCCGGACGATCCGGGCGCCGACGACCGCGTGCTCGATGCCGTGCGTCTCCGCCCGGCCGATGTCGTGCAGCAGGGCCCCGGTGCGGACCAGGTCGACGTCCACGTCCTCCCGGCAGCGCTCCGCCATCTCGACGGCGAGCTCGCAGACGGCCCGACAGTGCCGGATCACGCGCTCCGGGCAGCCGACCCGGCGCAGGTCTTCAATCGGGTCCCGATCCACCGAGCCGTTCCCTGAGCTCCCGGAGCCGCCGGATCTCCTCTTTTAACTCCTCCGCCAGCTCCTCCATCCGGCGGCGCTCCTCGGTCATGTCCACCTCCTGCAGCATCTCGCCGCAGTTGGGGCACCGGAACTCGCACTCCATGGCCTCCTCGAAGCTCAGGACGGGGCACTCCTCGTTACCGCAGTGAAACATCGGGTGGGACATGTCGTTGGTCAGCGCCCGCTCCACGTCCTCCAGCTCCCGCTCCTTGATCTCCAGGCCCCGGCGCAGCACCTCCCGCAGGTTCAGGCTCCAGGCGTAGACGGGGTACCGGTACTCCTTCCGCCGCTCCTTCCGGAAGGACACCACGCCGCGCTCGTGCAGCTTGTACAGCACCTTCCTAACTTCCCGCGGATCCACCCCCAGCTCGCCCGCGATCTCCTCGTCGATGGCCTCCCGCCGCAGGATGATGTCCACCGTCCGCCGCGCCACCTCCGGGTCGATCCCCTCCTCGTCCTCCAGCAGCGACAGGGTCACTTCTTTAATCACCTTTAGATCCTCCTCGGACAGATTGGAATACATCGGCGTTATCCGCCCCTTACAGAAGGCGTTTTAGGTGCGTAATAAACTTGTGTAACCGCCTGAAGGTATCACGGCGCGGGTGCACAATCACAGCCGATCCCCGACCCTCCACGATCATCTCGGCGGCGCGCTCCGGATCCTCATCGTCGATCGTGTACCGGTCGATCCCCACCCCCTCCACGTACTCCACGCCGAGCTCGTCGAGGATGCCCCGGATCCAGTCCGGCGTCCGCACCCCGATCAGCAGCCTCAGGCCCGCGTCCCGCGCCGCCCGCCCGAACCCGTGCACCACGGACGGGTGTAGCTTCGGCCCCAGGTCGTCCTTCCAGCCCCTCCTCGGCACCTTCCCCCGGAAGAAGGCCGTGTGCAGGGGCCCGCACAGCGTCAGGTACCGCGCCCCGTCCACGAGCCTCAGGGCCCCGAGGACGGCCTCCCGGATCTTCCCCTCCGGCACGCCCGTGGCCAGCGAGGTCCGATGAACGCCGATGTAGCCGGGGCTGAGGTGCAGCGCCAGCTCGTACCCCTCCTTCCTCAGCCGGTCCACGTACCGCACGTCCGGGTGGTACTTCTTCAGGCTGCCCGCGACGGACCACACGATCCGACCTCCGAGGTTCTCCACGCGTCTCCGCGCCAGCTCCACCTCCGAGTCCGGCACCTCCTTCTTCGACGGGTGGTCGATGAACACCAGGAACTCGCTCAGCGGTACTCCCCCTCACTCCAGGTGCTTCAGCGGCTCGCGCCACCACGCCTCGAGCGTCTCCCGGCTCACCTCCAGCCGCGCCGGTCCCGCCTCGACCCGCAGCACCCCGTCCCCCGTCACCTCACCGACCACCTCGGCCGGGACGCCCGCCTCCCGCGACTCCTCCAGCACCCGGTCCGGCTCGTCGGTGACCACGAGCGCCCGCCCGTGGCTCTCCGAGAACAGCAGGTAGTCCCAGCGCGGCACCCGGCCCGGGGCGCGGGAGAGATCCACCTCCGCCCCCACCTCGCCCAGCGTCTCCGCGAGGACGACCAGGAGGCCCCCCGTCGAGACGTCCCGGATCGCGGACGCGCGGGCCCCCCGCGCGAGGCGGCGCAGCAGCCGGTGCAGCCGGCGCTCCTCCCGGTACCGCACCCGGGGCACCTTCCCGCCCTTGATCTCGTGGTACTCGATCAGGTACAGGGAGCCGCCGAGCTCCGGCCGCGTCTCCCCCAGGAGGACGATCGACTCCCCCTCCTCCGGGGTCCTCGGGAAGTCCTCCAGGTGCTCCAGCCCCTCGATCAGGCCCACCGCCCCGACGACGGGGGTGGGGTTGACGGGGCCGTCCTCCTCGTGCTCGTTGTACAGGCTCACGTTGCCCCCCACGACGGGCACGTCGAACCGGCGCGCCGCCTCCGCGAGCCCCTCGATCGACCGCCGCAGCTGGTAGTACACCCGCGGGTTCTCCGGGCTACCGAAGTTGAGGCAGTCGACGAGGCACAGGGGCCGCGCGCCCACGGTGGCGATGTTCCGGAGCGCCTCCGCCACGCAGCCCTCCGTGCCCGCCTTCGGGTCGATCAGGACGTGCCGGGGGTTGGAGTCCGTGGTCAGGGCGAGGGCCCGGTCCTCCAGCCCCTCGTGCTGCAGCCAGAGCACCGCGGCGTCGTGCCCGGGCCCGACCAGCGTGCGCCCTTGCACCCCGTGGTCGTACTGCCGGTAGACCCACTCCCGCAGGAGGGGGGACGCGTTCGGGGAGGAGAGGATCGCCCTCGCGGCGTCCTCCGGGTCGGGCTCCGGCACGTCCACGTCCTCGGGGTAGGAGTACGGTTCCTCCTCCCACTCGAGCGTGGGCGCCCCGTCCGCGAGGAACTTGGCCGGGACCCGGGCGACGAGCTCCTCCCCGTCGCGGACCGTGAGGTACCCGTCGTCCGTCACCCGGCCCACCACGGCGGCCTCGAGCCCGTACCGCTCGCACACCTCGAGGACCTCGTCCACGTCCTCCGGCGACGTCACGATGAGCATGCGCTCCTGGGATTCGGAGAGCATGATCTCACAGGGCTCCATCCCCTCCTCTCGCAGCGGAACCCGGGAGACGTCCACCTCGACACCGACGCCGCCGTCCGCCGCCATCTCGGCCGCGGCGCAGGTGAGCCCGGCCGCGCCCAGGTCCTTGCACCCCTTGACCAGGCCCCGCCGCACGAGCTCGCGCAGGGCGAGGATCAGCAGGCGCTCGGTGAAGGGGTCGCCGATCTGGACCGCGGGACGGTCCTCCTCCTCGGACGACTCGTCCAGCTCCTCCGAGGCGAAGGCCGCGCCTCCGATCCCGTCCCGGCCCGTGCGCGCCCCGATGAGGACGAGTACGTCCCCCGGCTCCTCCGCCCGACCGCGCACGATCTCGTCCCGACGCACCACGCCCACGCACATCACGTTCACGAGCGGGTTGCGCGCGTAGGAGGGGTCGAACTCGAGCTCGCCGCCCACCGTGGGCACGCCGATCCGGTTCCCGTAGTCCGAGATCCCGCGCACGACCCCGTCCACGAGGTAGGGCACGCGCTCCGCGTCCAGGGGACCGAAGCGGAGCGGGTCCAGGAGGGCGATGGGGAAGGCGCCCATGGAGAGGACGTCCCGGACGATCCCGCCCACGCCGGTGGCCGCGCCGTTGTAGGGGTCCACGTAGGAGGGGTGGTTGTGGCTCTCGATCCCCACCACGAGCGCCCACTCGTCGTCGATGGCGACGACGGCCGCGTCGTCCCCGGGCCCCACGAGCACGTGATCCGCCTCGGTCGGCAGCTGCCGGAGGAGGCGCCGGGTGCTGCGGTACGCGCAGTGCTCGGACCAGAGGTTCTCGAACATGGCCAGCTCCGTCTCGTTCGGCTCGCGGCCGAGCTCGCGGCGGATGAGCTCCAGATCCTCCTCGGTGAGCGTCACGGGTGGGACCCCCTCGGGGAGTGCGTAACGTCGTCACTCCCGGCCCCGAAGGTCAGCAGACAGCGGGCTCCTCATCGGGGGATAAGTTGACCGCGTACCCCCACAGCGGTCGGACGTCGAGCTCCCCCTCCAGGGTTCGCGTGCACATGGGGCAGGGCGTGATCACGGGCTCCCCGGACCGACGTAGCGCCCGGACGGTGTCGGGCGAGGGCTCGCCGACCAGGGCCCCGCCCCCGCAGCAGCGGTGCCGTCGGGGTGGGGTGCGGACGTGGTCGGGCAGGGCGGACAGGACCGCGTCGTCCAGCCCGTGCCGGACGAGGTGGCACGGGGACTTGTAGGTGGCCCCCCGGGGCACGCCCTCGAACTCGGCGATGGCGGCGTAGTACAGGGGGTGTTCGCCCAGCACCTCGATGCAGAAGTCGAGGCAGCCGGGGCAGAACACGACCACCGCGTCGTACTCCTCGAAGAGCCGCCGCCACCGCTCCCGCACCCGCTCCGGCACCTCCTCGCCCCGCTTCCGGGCGAAGTTCAGGCAGCAGGGCTCCTCGCGCCCCAGCGTGGCCAGCCCCGCCCGGCGCGCCAGGCGCAGCGCCGACTCCAGCCACTCGCGGCGGCTGCGGATCGTGCAGCCGAGGACGGCGACGACGTCCCCGTCCAGGGGCTCCCCCTCGCCCTCCAGCTTCCTCGGGTAGGGGGTCCCGCTCCGGAGGGCGCGCTCGACGGCGCTCGGGGTCGGTTCCTCCGCCCGGAGCCCGGCGAGGAGCTCGGTGTGCGGGATCCCGTGCGGGCAGACCCGCTCGCAGAGCCCGCACAGCGTGCAGTCGCTGGCCAGCTCGAGGGCCTCCTCGAGGCGTCCGGCGGCGGCGAGCGTGTTGAACCGGCGCCGGGGCACGTTCATGGGGCAGCGGGACTCGCAGGCGCCGCACCCGTCGCACCGGGTGAGGGCCCGCCGCGGGTTCACGGCTCGAACCCCTTCCAGACGGGGTGCGGGCGGACCTCCTCCAGCCCCCGCTCCTCCACGCGCTTGGCCGTTTCCAGGGCGAGCTCGGCGAGCTCCTCCGGGATCCAGCCCTCGTCCACGGCCCGCTCCAGGTCGTCCTCGTCGATGATCTCGCGCTCTCCCTCCTCGGGCTCGACCACGTCGATCTCGAGGTCCACGTAGCGGGCCCCGTCCCGGGTGATCTCGACCGGCGTGTTGACGTTGTAGTACCGGCCCTTCAACTCGCCGTCCTTGTTGTAGTACTCGTGCACGGTGACCATGGAGCCGTCGGGGAGCAGGGTGATCGCGTAGTCGCCCTCCTCGATGGGCTTGTCCAGCCCGTCGTAGTACCCGGGCCCCTTCATGCGGCGCCGGACCTTGAGGAGCCCCTCCGTCGGGTCGTACGACTCGACCCGGGGCTCGCCGCCGAGCTTCTTCACGCCGCGCCCGGGCTTGACGTGGTAGATGTCGACCCGGTCCCCCTCGGAGGGGCCCTCGGAGCGGGTGAGGCACTCCATGAGGCGCTCGGTGACGGCCTCCTCGTCGAGCCGCTCGAGGAAGGGCTCCACGGTGTCCACGGCGACGCTCGCGGCGCGGCTGCGGCATTTGAAGTAGTGGTGGCCGGTGATCGTGGGGAGGACGCGGGCGCGGACGCGGTCCAGCTGGTGCTTGGTGAGGGCGTGGAGCTCGACCTCGACCTCCCGGTACTCGACGATGGGGCCGGGCTCGTCCATCCGCTCGGCGCGCTGGAACAGTCGCTTCCGCTCCTCGATCAGCCGCTCGACCTCCTCGGCCAGCTCGTCCCCGGAGCGCCCCTCCGCGGCGGTGCGCCAGATGAGGCCCCAGCCCTCGGGCACGAGCGCCTCGCCCAGCCGCCGGAGCCGCTCCCGCTCCTTCTCGTCCCGGATCTTCCGGCTGACCTTGACCCCCTCCACGGGGAGCAGGACGGCGTACTCGCCCGCCACGGAGACCTCGGTGGTCAGCTTGAGCGGTCCCTCGGACACGGGCTGGGCGACCTGGACGACGACCTCCTCCCCCTCCTCCACCAGCTCCGACTCCTCCTCGCTCAGGAACCCGCGCAGGCCGGAGCCGAGGTCGATGACGGCCACGCCCGCCCGGTCGTCGATCTCCTCGACCACGCCCTTGAACACGCTGCCCTCGCCGACGCGCTCGGTCGTGACCGTGGCGAGCGTTTCCCGGCGGAGGAGGTCCAGGAAGTCCTCGACCGGCTCCCGCTCCCCGTGCACCTCGATCCCGTGGCGGTTCCTCGTGTCTCGCACGTCCACGTCCGGGGAGCCGTCCTCGAACTCCGCGTCGGGGAAGCGCTCGAGGATGTCGTCCGAGGGTTGGGTGATCCGGAGACCGTGATCCAGGCACAGCTTGGTGAGGGCCGTGGAGTATATCCCGCGGATCCGGACGCGGTAGTCGTCGCTCATCCGGGACACCCCGGGGGTACGGGGGTTGGCCGGCGCCGACGTGCTGGAGGAGGTGTTCCGGGTGATCCGGCGGCGGATCGAGGAGCGGCCGGAGGGCTCTTACGTGGCCGAGCTGACGCGCGACGACGGCAAGCCCGCGTTGAACAAGATCTGCGAGAAGATCATCGAGGAGGCCGGCGAGCTGATCCTGGCCGCTAAGGACGGTGACCGCGAGGGCGTGGTTTATGAATCCACCGACCTGATCTTTCACGTGATGGTGCTGCTGGCCTACCTGGACGTCGAGCTAGGGGAGGTGTTCGATGAGTTCGCGCGGAGGAGGCGGTGAGGAGCTGGAGCCGCCGGTGCCCGAGGACGCGAAGTACGCGTACTACGTGGTCCTGTTCCAGAACCCGGAGGACGGGGAGTGGGACCTGTTCGCGGTCATCCGCGGGTACCCGGGGCTCGAGGAGCCGTACGCCATCGCCGTGCACCTGGCCCGGACGGTGGATGAGGCGCTGAAAGAGGTGGATGAGGACCTGAAGGCGGAGCTGCAGGTGGTGCCCGTGGGCGGCGAGTCCGGGGTGCCCGAGTCGGAGACGGTCAAGCTGCTGGAGGCCGTGAACGAACTGCTGGAGGCGGCGAGCCGGCGTCGGGACGAGGGATGACGACTTCTGAGGACGGTGACCGGACCCCGGGATGATCGGTGCGGGCGAGGCCGACCATGGCGCGGGTGATCGTCGTCGGCGCGGGTCCGGCCGGGCTCTTCGCGGCCCGAGAGGTCGCCCGGCGCGCGGAGGGCGACGTCGAGGTGATCGTCTACGAGCAGGGTCCGGACGTGGACGAGCGGTTGGAGAAGGGCGAGGTGATGCGGGGCGTGGGCGGGGCGGGCGGCCTCTCCGACGGCGTGCTCAACCTGCGACCGGACGTGGGCGGGGACCTAACCGAGATCGTGGGGAACCGGCGCGAGGCCGAGCGGCTGGTTGAGTACGTGGACGAGGTCTTCCTGCGGCACGGCGCCCCGAGGGAGCTGCGCGAGCCCTCGGGCCCCAAGGCCGAGGAGATCGCCCGGCGGGCGGCCGCCGCGGACGTCGAGTTCGTCCGCATCCCGCAGCGTCACATCGGGTCCGACCACCTGCCGAAGGTGATCAAGTCCTTCGTCCGGGAGCTCGAGGACCTCGGCGTCCGGATCGTCACCAAGACGCGCGTCGAGCGGATCCTGGCCTCGGAGGGGGAGGTTCGGGGCGTCCGCCTCGAGGACGGGCGCGAGGTCGAGGCGGACTACGTGATCGTCGCGCCCGGCCGGGTCGGCGCCGACTGGATGATCCGCGAGGCCAAGCGGCTGGGCCTCGGCATCCGCTACAACCCGATCGACGTGGGCGTCCGCGTGGAGGTCCCGAAGGTCGTGATGGACCCGATCGTGGAGGTCTCCCTGGACCCCAAGTTCCGCCTGCGCACGCCCACGTACGACGACCAGGTCCGCACCTTCTGCGTCTGCCACGGCGGGTACGTGGTCAAGGAGACGTACGAGGGGTTCGTGGGCGTGAACGGGCACTCGTACCGGGACCGCAAGTCCGAGAACACGAACTTCGCCTTCCTCGTCAGCGTCGACCTGACCGAGCCCGTCGAGAACACGATCAAGTACGGCCGGTCCATCGGCGAGCTCGCCACCACCATCGGCGGCAACCGGCCCATCCTGCAGCGCCTCGGCGACCTCCGCCGCGGCCGCCGCTCCACCTGGGACCGCATCAACCGCTCCCAGGTCACCCCCACCCTGACGGACGTGACCCCGGGCGACGTGTCCATGGCCCTCCCACACCGCGTCACGCTCGACATCATCGAAGGGCTCGAGATCCTCGACGAGGTGATCCCGGGCGTCGCCTCCGACTCCACCCTCCTGTACGCGCCCGAGATCAAGTTCTACTCCGCCCGAGTGCGGACGAACGAGGAGCTCGAGACCGCGGTGGAGGGCCTCTTCGTGGCCGGGGACGGGGCCGGCCTCTCCCGGGACATCGTCAACGCGGCCGCCACCGGCGTCATCGCCGGGCGCGCCGTCGCCGAGCGCGTGGGGGGATGAGCGTGCTCACCGCGGTGACGAAGCTCCTGCTGCTCGCCCCACTGGCCCACCCCTCCGGCTGCTGCACGGTCCTGGTCCACGTGAAGGACGACCACTACGTGCTCGCCTACCGCCGGGACGCCAAGACGCCCGCGGAGATCGTCATACAGCGGGTTCAATGGGCCGGCAGGCCGGCGCTCAAGGAGTTCAAGCGGAACTCCGGCGGGTACTTCTGCCACACCGTCATCACGCGCGACGGATGGATCCTCACGATCGGGGGCCGGGACTCCCCGACGATCAACCGGGAGCTCGAGAGGCTCGGGCAGCGGGTCGTGGAGCGCGGAAGGATCGAGCGGGAGGACGTCCGGCGGGCGATGGAACTCCTCCGAGAGAACCGGTGGGGGCACTTCGTGGTCAAGGCCCCGGACGGCACGGTGGGGATCGCCGTGTACGACTACCGGGTCTCGGCGGGCCGGCTCGAGCGGTTTCGGCTCCGGGAGGGTGAGTACGTGAAGGTGACCAACAACCCGCACTACTACGCCGTGGGCCGGTACCGGGAGTACGACAGGGACCCCGTCACCGCCGCGATCAAGGTCGCGGGCCGGGACACGTACGGGATCCACCGGCGGGACGTGATCACGTACAGCCTGGAGCCGTCCGGGCGCGGCCTCCGGATCCGGGTGTGGGCCTCCTACGACGGCGGCGCCATGGTGGGCGGGGCCCCGGGCGCCCCGGACCCCGTGAACTTCCTCGGTCGGCGCGTGCCCGCCGATCAACTCCCGAAGATCCCGGCCCGCCGGGAGCTGGGGACGGTCACGCTGGAGCGGGAGCGGCCCAAGGCCCGGTCCTCCTCGGGCGGGTGGAGCGCGCTGGCGACGGCGCTGGCGGTGGGGGTGCCGCTGGCGGTTGGCGGCCTCGCGGCGGTCCTGTGGGTGAGGGGTCGGTCGGGGGACGAATCGGGCGACCGCGGTGAGGGGAAGGGCGGGAAGAAGGGGTAAACTATTTTAACGTCCTTTAGGAACGACCGCGACCGGAGGCGGGCCCGCAGCTCAGTCTGGCAGAGCGCGGCCCTTGCGAGGCCGTGGCCCCGGGTTCAAATCCCGGCGGGTCCACCATCCGGGAATCGTTACATGATCCAAAACGATAGCGGGGCGGGTTCCCGGGCATGCGACGGCTCCTTCCCGCGGTGACGACCGCCCTGGCGGTCCTGGTGGCGGTCGTTGGGACGGGCACGACCGCCTTCAACCCGGTGGACAAGGTCCGGGAGTTCGACCCCAACCACGCGCTGAACTTCGCCAGGCAGGTGTGCAAGCTGGGTCCCAGGTACGGGGGCAACGACGCCGAGCTGAAGGCCGCGGACATGATGGAGCGGGAGCTCAAGAAGTACGGGCTGAACGTGTGGAAGGAGAAGGTGGACCTCGGCGGGGGCAAGTGCACGTACAACGTGATCGGGGAGATCAAGGGGACGCGGGAGCCTAACAAGTACGTGATCGTGGGCTCCCACATCGACTCGCCGGGCTTCTGCGAGGGGGCGACGGACGACGCGGCGGCCATGGGCATCCAGGTGGAAATGGCCCGCGTCCTGGCCAAGAACTTCCGACCGAGGAAGACGGTCCTGATCATCGGGTTCGGCGGTGAGGAGCTCTGGTTCAAGGGCTCGGAGGCGTTCGTGAAGAAGCACCCGGACATCGTGAAGAACTGCGAGGCCGTGATCGACCTGAACTGCGTGGGCGCGGGCGAGAACGTGTTCCTCACGCGGCGCAGCGCCCAGCCGAAGCCGGTGGAGGGCGACCCGAAGCTGATCCGCCTGCTCGAGCAGTGCGCGAGGGAGCTGGGGCACCCGGTGACCGTGGGCGACACGACCTACCCGAGCGACACGTACCCGTTCTACCACAACCACATCCGGCGCGTGCCGGTGTGCCAGGTGATGAACCAGCCGTTCAAGGTCGCCCCGTGGAGTAGGTCCAACACGGCCGACAAGCTGGATCCGAAGGACATGGAGAAGACGGGTGAGACCGTCACGCTGGCCGTCGTGAAGCTGACGAACGCGGAGCCCGCCGCGAAGCCGCTGTGGGAGGAGCAGCGCGAGCGGCAGAGGGCGCAGCAGCGGGGTTGGTTCACGCCCGTTTGGTGGGCGATCGCGCTCGCGGCCCCGCTGCTGGCGATCGCGGGTCGGAGGGGGCGGGCCCGGTGAGGGCCCTCCTCATCATCGACATGCTCCGGGACTTCGTGGAGGAGGGCGCCCCGCTGGAGGTGCCCGGGGCGCGCGACCTCGTCCCCACCATCGCCCGGTTGGCGGACGCGTTCCGGGAGGCCGGTGAGCTGGTGGTGCACGTGTGGGACGAGCACTACCCGGGGGACCCGGAGTTCAAGGTGTGGGGCGAGCACGCGGTCGCGGGGACGGAGGGCGCCGAGCCGGTCGAGGGGCTGGAGCCGAAGGAGGGGGACGTGGTCGTTCGGAAGCGGAAGTACAGCGGGTTCTACGGCACGACGCTGGACTACGACCTGCGCGTCCGCGGCGCGAGGGAGCTGTACCTGACCGGGGTCTGCACGGACGTTTGCGTGCTCTTCACCTGCGCGGACGCGCTCATGAGGGGCTACGACGTTAAGGTGGTGAGGGACTGCGTGGCCTCCCTGGACGAGGAGGCGCACCGGTTCGCCCTCGAGCACATGGAGCGGTTGGGCGCGGAGCTCGTCACCTCGGAGGAGGTGCTGCGGGGGTTGGAGGGATGACCCGGATCCTGGCGCTCGTGGACGGGGAGCACTACATCCCCGTCACCCGGGCCGCCCTGCGGGTGGTGGAGGAGGAGCTGGGTGAGCTGGTCGGGGCCGTGTTCATCGGTGGTACGGAGAAGATCGGGGAGCCGGAGGACGTCAAGCGGGAGCTGGGCGTCAGGGTCTGGCTGCCCGAGCGGGAGGACGAGCTGCCCCTGGAGCTGATCGAGGAGGTGGTGGAGCGCGAGGACGTGGACGTGGTCCTGGACCTCAGCGATGAGCCGGTGGTCTCCCCGGACGACCGGTTCCGGATCGCCGCGACCGTCCTCTCCGCGGGTGCGGAGTACTGGTGCCCGGACCTCAAGCTTAAGCCCGTGGAGATGCACGACGTGCTCGAGAAGCCGTCGATGCGGATCATCGGGACCGGGAAGCGGGTGGGTAAGACGGCCGTCTCCGCCTACTCGTGCCGGGTCCTGCACGCCCGCGGGTACAACCCGTGCGTGGTCGTGATGGGGCGCGGGGGCCCGAGGGAGCCGGAGGTGGTGCGCGGGGACGAGATCGAGCTGACGCCCGAGTACCTGCTGGAGCAGGCGGAGAAGGGCAAGCACGCGGCCAGCGATCACTGGGAGGACGCCCTGCTCAGCCGGATCCCGACCGTGGGGTGCCGGCGCTGCGCGGGTGGGCTCGCGGGCCGCACGTTCATCGACAACGTGCTGCAGGGCGCCGAGATCGCCAACGACCTGCCGGCGGACTTCATCGTGGTCGAGGGCAGCGGCGCCGCCATCCCGCCGATCGAGACGGACGCGGGCATCGTCATCGTGGGCGCGAACCAGCCGCTGCGCCACGTGACCGGGTACCTGGGCCCGTACCGGATCCGCATGTGCGACCTGGCGATCCTCACGATGTGCGAGGAGCCGATGGCGGACGAGGATAAGGTGCGCCGCGTCGAGCGGGGCGTCCGGCGCGTGAAGGACGGGCTGGAGGTCGTTCGGACCGTCTTCCGGCCCAAGCCCGTGGAGGACGTCTCCGGGAAGAAGGCGATCTTCGTCACCACCGCGCCGGAGGCGGTGGTGCCCAAGCTCGTGGAGCACCTGGAGTCCGAGTACGGGTGCGAGATCGTGGGCACGTCCCCCCACCTGAGCAACCGGCCGAAGCTGCGCCGGGACCTGGAGCGGTACGTGGACGAGGCCGAGGTGCTGCTCACGGAGCTGAAGGCCGCGGCCGTGGACGTGGCCACCCGGGAGGCGCTCCGGGCCGGGCTGGACGTGGTGTACGTGGACAACGTGCCGATCGCCGTCGGCGGTGACTACGACCACGTGGGTGACGCGGTCGAGAGCGTGGCGGAGCGGGCGATCGACCGGTTCGAGGGCGACTGAGTCACTCCCCCGCGTCGATCCCCAGCACCACCTCCAGGAACGCCCTCCACACGTCCTCCCGCTCCACGTACTTCTTCCCCCGCGCCGCGGCCAGCCTCCCCGCCCGCTCCCCGATCCGCTCCGCGAGCCGCTGCACGCTGTCCCGAAGGACCACCGGGGCCCGGCGGCTGACCCGCATCCCGTCGCCCGCCGCCCGCAGCTTACGCTCGAACGGTGCCACCGGCAGCTCCGACACCGCACCCAGCCCCCGACCAGGGGAGCGGGCCTTGGCCGGGGTCCGGGTGCTAAAAGAGCCCACGCCCCGGGAGCTGGAGACCCTCGCCCGGGACCTGGGCAAGCGGCCCGTCCTGATCGCGGGGATCTGCGAGGCCGAGTACCGGGGCCGGGCCGAGTCCCGGGCCGGACCCGCCCTACGGCTGGCCATCTGCAAGCCGGACGGCACCTTCCTCCTCCACAACGCCCTGGAGAAGCGCGAACCCACCAACTGGAACCCCGCCCCCTCCCGACAGTCCCTCGAGGTGCGGGACGACCTCGTCGTCCTCCGCTCCCGCCGCCTCGACGTGAAGGAGGAGGTGATCGTCTACTTCCACCGCGTCCTCCTCGCCTGCTCCCTCCCCAAGGAGGGGGCCCGGAGCGAGCGCTCCGTGTTCTCCCTGTTCCGCTCCGAGGAGGACATGAAGCGCCTCATCTGGCGGAACCCGGACGTCATCGAGCCCGGCTTCCAACCCGTGCGGGAGGAGGTCGAGTGCCGGGCCGGCATCGCCGACGTGGTCGGGTACGACGCCGACGGCCGCCTCGTCGTCCTCGAGCTCAAGCGGGCCCGGGCCGGCGTCGACGCGGCCTCCCAGCTCCGCCGGTACGTGGAGGCCTTCCGCGAGGAGCGGGGCGAGGAGGTGCGCGGCATCCTCGTCGCCCCCTCCATCACCGACGGCTGCCGCCGCCTCCTGGAGAAGTACGGGCTCGAGTGGCGACGGCTGGAACCCGAGGCCACGGACCGGGACGGAAAGGGCGATGGCCAGCGCACGCTCACCGACTACCTGGGGGACTGACCGTGGTCCGCGTCAAGATCTGCGGGATCACCCGAACCCGGGACGCGCGACTCGCCGAGGAGGCCGGGGCCGACGCGATCGGCTGCGTGACCGAGGTCCCCGTCCCCAGCCCCCGGTCCGTGGACGCGGAAACGGCAAACGAGATCCTTTCCACGGTATCCCCATTCGTTTCCAAAGTGACGGTGGTGATGGACGACCTGGGAGTGCTCGAGCGCGTGGAGGAGGCCACCGTCGCCCAGCTTCACGGGACGGAAAGCCCAGAGGACTGCGAGCGGGTGAGGGAGCTCGGGTACGAGGTCATCAAGACGCTGTGGGTCGACGCGTCCGGGCGCCTGTGGCTGGGGGACGACCGGGTCGACGACGAGACCCTGTCCGGGTACCTGGAGGTCGTGGACGCCCTCCTCCTGGACACCAAGTCCGAGGAGTGTGGCGGCAGCGGGCGCACCCATGACTGGTCGGCCTCGGCCGAGGTCGTCGAGCGGGTGGACGTCCCGGTGATCCTCGCCGGCGGGCTGAACCCGGGGAATGTCGAGCGGGCCGTCAGGGAGGTGCGACCCCACGCCGTCGACGCCTCCTCCGGCGTCGAGCGGGAGCCGGGCGTCAAGGACCCCGAGGCCGTGAGGAAGTTCATCCACCGCGCCAAGCACGCGTGATCACCAACCCTCCGTCCACCCCACCCGCTCCCTGCGCCCCGACCACGACCACGCCCCCACCCCGAGCGCCAGCCCGACCAGCACCAGCAACAGCAACCGCTGCAGCCACACCGGGACCGGAGACCCGGAGGCGCGAGACGGCTGGCGGGAGAGGGACACGGCGGGCGACCTGGTCGACCCGCCCCTGGACGGACCCGACCCCGACCTCGAGACCGAGCGGGCGAGGCCGACCGACCGGGAGAGCGGGGAACCGACCGGGGAGATCCGAACTGGCCCGCGCGCCATCGAGCGGCCGACCGCAGACGGGGCCGTCCCCCCACCGACGGGCCGGTCGGTCAACCGGACGGCGACCGGCCCGATGATAGAGCGCCGGTCGGTCCGAGCGATCCAGGGCGACGACACGGTACCGGTCGACGAGACGAGGCGAGACGGAAGTGCCAGGGTCACCCGGGACCCCGGAGCCACCGCGGGGGACCTCACGGCGACGCGTCCGGCTGGCCCAACACCCACGGACGTCGCGGGCGCGGGACTCGGACTGGGTGATGGGGCGCCCCGTTCCGGGCTGGGGGAGGGGGAGACCGGTGGCGGGGACGGGAGCGGTGCGGTGGACGGGTGGATGGAGATCGAACCGGGCCGTCCGGCGGGGATCGGCCGCGCCGGGACGAGTCCGACGGCGTACGGGTTGGGCAGGAACGCGCTGACGGGGCTGGAAAGGGAGAGGACCGACCTCAGGACCGGGTTGGCCGCCTCCTCGAAGCATCCGCACGCCCCGTACCGCCGCGACAGGTACGAGAACAGCTCCAACGATCGGGAGAGGATCTCCCTCCTGGCCCGCTCGACCCAGCGGCTCACCTCCTTCAGCTCGCCCTCCCAGACCATGACCTGCGCGTGGTAGGTACGGCGGAGCAGGGCCTCCCCGGCCCGGTAGTACAGGTGGAAGACCCGGGCGGTGATCGCCTCCAGCGCGTACGGGTTGATCCGCTCCAGGTGCCGGGCCACCTCGCGGTCGAGCACCAACCGGTGGGTGACCTCGTACAGGAGCTGCCCCAGGGCGCCCGCGAGCGCCTCCTCCACCGGGGTGCCCGGGGACTCGATGACGGGGCTCAGCGCGGCGATCAGGCCCAGCAGCCTCGACACCCGCTCGAAGAGCGCGGCGGCCTGGCCCGGGGTGCTCAGCGAGAGTATCCAGTCCCGGTCGAGTAGCAGCGAGTGGAACTCGCGCAGCAGTTCCGCGTGGAACGGGGTCAGCTCCCGGGTGGTCGGGTCCAGGAGCAGCAGGTCGAGGCACGCGCCGCGCACGGCCCGGGAGAGGGCGAGGCAGGCGACGCCGAACTCCAGGACGTCCTCCGCCAAGGCCCCCCAGATGCGGTCGGTCTCCGCCTTCACGAGCTGGTCGACCAGCAGGAGCTCCAGCTCGAACATCCCGGGGTCCGAGACGGGGCCCTCGGGCAGCAGGATCCGGCCCAGCTTGGCGGGCAGCGAGGCCACGAAGAGGTCCCACTCGCGGGGCTCCAGCCGCTCGGCGAGCACCCGCACTCCCGTCGTGTAGTCGGCCGGCCCGTACAGGGCCGCGGCGGCGCGTCGGGCGGCCTCCTCCACCGGCAATCCCTCCACCTGCACCCCGTACAGGAACTTCACCGCCCACGCCCCGTACCAGCTCGGGTCCGGTCGGAAGTCCGGGAGCTCGAGCACCCGGACCGGGAGGGACTCGTACCACCGCCGCAGCGCCTCCAGGCCCCGGCGGAGCAGGCCCGGGTCGACGTGGATCCTCGAGAGCGCGGCCCGGAGTTCCGGGTCCCGGCACCCGCTCCGCAGCCGCTCCAGGAGCCGCTCCAGCTCCGACGGTGGGCACCGCTCCGAGGCCCTAAGGACGCACGCCAGGTGTGCCTTGAGCAGCGCGAGGCCCGGGGTGCACCGGGCGAAGACGGACTCCAGCCCCTGGCAGACGAGGACCGGGGCGTAGACCGGGGAGCCCGTGAGCCCGTACCCCTCGTCGAGCCTCACCAGGCCCGAGCTCCTCATCAGGTAGGCCAGGGAGGCGCCGCGGTCGTTGATTAGGTCCGTGGCGGAGAGCAGGAACAGGGTGGGTCGTTGAGGCGGCCGCAACCCCTCGGTCGCCCTCCAGGCGGCCTCGGACGGGAGCGCGTTCGGGTCCAGGGCGTACAGCAGGCGCCCCGTGGGCAGCACGGAGGGGTCCAGGGTGGGGTCGCCCGGGGGCCCCACCGGGATCCGGCGCCCGGAAAGCGCGCTCAGCAGGCTCTCGATCTCGAGCCGGGCGGACTCGATCACGAGCCGTCGGATCCGCTCCGCCTCCCGGTAGAGGTCGGGGTAAAGGGACCGCAGCTTCCCCGGGTGGGACACCAGCCGGTCCCACTCGCCCCAGAGCTCGTTCAGGAGCCGGAGGGCCCGGTCGGGGTGGTCCCGGATCATTCGATCCAGCTCGTCGAGGCTCAGCCCGCGGCGCTCGAGCTCCCGCCTCAGGAACTCTCGGAAGAGGATGGCGCGCACGTAGGCGCGCACCTCGTCCGAGGTGACCAGCCCGTACACGTGCAGCGAGCGCGCCAGGCTCGCCGGCACCGGGCGCTCACCGTGGGCCTGCATCGCGTGCAGGTATAGGTGCAGCCGGTCCACCAGCCGCTCGAAACCCCGCTCCGTCCCCGCCATCCGGACCACGTCCTCCCAGGAGAGACCCATCCACTCGTACAGCCGGGTGACGCGGAGCGCCTCCAGGATGAGCGGACGCAACCGCTCCGCGAGCCCCGGGCTGCCGGACTGGAACCAGTGGAAGCACTCGTGCAGCGCCTCCACGAGCGTCCGCAGGTAGAACTCGGTCGCCGTCTCCGGGGGCGGCGGCAGGTGCCCGATCACCACCGCGCTCGTCCTCCACTTGACGTTCAGCAGCTCCCCACTCGTCACGCACCACAGGTACACGTGCGGAACGTCCCCGAGCAGCACCGTCGGGAAGTCCACGTGCGAGAGGAGCGTCCGACGCAGCGGCAGCCACTCCAGCGTCCCGTGCGTGCCCACGTGCACGACGACGTCGACCGTCCGCTTCAGCCACAGGTACACGGCCAGGTAGTGGTGCGGCGGCGGGAGCAGCAGCGAGTGGTACGTGACCGACGACTCCAGCGAGCCCCAGAGCCAGCCGCGCGGTGGCTGAGGCACCAGCAGCACCTTCCCGAACCTCAGCCCCGGGACCACGAAGTACCCGTCCACGACCATCACGTCCCCGGGCGGCGGTCCCCACCCGAACAGGCCCGTGCGGTACCCCAGCAGCCGCTCCAGCCGCCGGCCCGCCTCCAACGCCCGCTCGAACGCCCGGCGGAGCTCCGATGCGCCCAGGCGCCCCGAGGCGTACTCCAACACCGCCTCCGCCAGCCGGGAGAGCTCCCTCAGCGCCCCCTCCCGGGCGGCCTGAAGCTCCCTAGGATCGCCGGAACCGACCCCGACCGGCCCCACGGACGACAGCAGCCGCCGCGCCTCCGACAGCAGCGCCTCCAGATCTCGCCTCAGCGACTCCAGCTCACGCCCGCTCAGCGGCGGTCTCAGCAGCCGGGCGTACCCGTAGAGGAGCCCGGGCAGACCGTCCTCCACGTACAGCCGATCCACCTCGGGCAGCCGCTCGTACCACCGACGGTACGCGTCGACGGGGATGAGCGCGAGGTAGGCCCGACCCTCGTACATCCGACGCAGCCGCTCCCCGCTCCACCAGCCCACGTTGATCCCGTACCGCCAGACCAGCCGGGCGAGCTCGGCCTCGAGCCTCCTCACCAGCCGGGCCGCCTCGTCCCACCGGCCCTCCCGCTCGAGCCGGGCGATCTCCAGCAGCTCCCGGTCCCAGGGCGTCCTCACGTCGTAGCCCGCGGCCTTGAGATTGGCCAGGATGTTAACGAGCGAGCCGAACACGTCCAGCCCATCGGCGGTGACGGACTCCCGGCCCGGGGGCCAGTTGTAGTAGACCAGGGCCACGATCTTCTCCCGGTTGGGCCTCCCCGCCAGCTCCCGCCAGCGCGCCTCGAGCCTCTCCACCAGGGCCTCGTTCTCCGGGTAGGGGCGGCCCGCCAGCCGGGTTGGCGGGGTGACGAGCAGACCCCTCGAGTCCGGCAGCACGACCTCCCGGAAGAAGGACGGGGTGGGGCAACCCAAGGGGTCCGCCCAGTACTCCCCCGGCGGCACGCCCGCGTCCGGCTCGTGGAACTGCAGCGGTTGCGCGCCCGCGGCCCCCGCGGGCTGGATCGACACCGTCAGCAGGAGAAGAACGAGCAGGATCGGCACGATCCCGGCCTCCCCCGAGGATCGCACCGGGTCACCAGGTGGCCCGATAAAGGTCATTCCCGAAACCTTTTTGGTACTCATCGGTAACAACTCCGGGCCGGAAAGTACTACCAAAGTGCCACGGGGGATTGTTCTAAGTGAGATTAGCGCTGCTCACCCTGATTGGAGCGCTGGCCCTGGCCGGCGCCCCCGCCGCGGCCTCCCTGCAGGACTACCGGCAGGCCTACCTGGACGCCGCCAAGATCGAGGAGTACGGGGGCGAGCTCCGGGAGGCGCTCAACACCATCGGCGGCTTCCAGCCGCCGTGCGGGCTGAAGGTGATCCCCACGGCGTACCCGTACATGGCGTTCAAGGACGACAGGAACGCGATCCAGGCGGCGTTCCAGGGGACCGACGTCGCGGAGTCCGGCTCGTGGGTGGAGGTGGGCCCGGGCGACTTCCGGGCGCTGATCTACGGGATCGGCGAGCTGGGGAAGGACTGGTTCAAGCGCGTCAGCACCGTGGTCGACCTGGCGCAGGAGCCGGCCCGGTGGGCGCTGAAGGTGCACGAGGAGACGCACGCGTGGGAGGG
>NZ_JBMXXF010000028.1:0-7152 GCF_053997775.1 Methanopyrus sp. | reverse complement strand
CGAAGTCGGGCAGGTTGGAGAACACCTCGACGATCCGGTCCTCGTCCCAGCCGACGTTGACGAGGAAGGCGGCCAGGGCGAAGCGGGCCTCGTGCGGGAGGTTCTCACCCTCCTGAGCCCTTTCGAGGAGGCGCCTCATGCAGGGTGGGAAGCCGCCCTTCTTGGCCCTTCGGCGGGCGCGCTGTATCCTCCGCTTAAGGCGGGGGAACAGGTCCAGGCACGTCTCGCGCAGCTCCTCGCTCTTGGGGGCGCGTTGGAGGTCTCGCAGGGTGAGGCGTCGGGCGTCCTCTCGGAAGGTGCGGGCCAGGGTGCGGAGGTGCATGACCAGGTATCCCTGCGGCTCGTGGAGGGCGTCCAGGACCTCGTCCGGGACGCGGACGAGCGGGGTGCGGCACTCGGGGCAGGTGCGCGGGGCGCGCTGGCGACTGACGCTCTGGCCGGGTTCTCGGGGGCGTCCGAGCCGGGTGTACCCGCACCGGGGGCAGGTGTGGACGGGTCGATCGGCGGGTTTCGTCAGTCGGACGCCGAGGGTGCTGGGGGAGTGCAGTTCTCGAAGGGCTTCGGTGGGGTCGTCGGTCACGACGATGCGGAGCCGCTGGCCGCCGGGTGAGCGGTGGAGGAGAGGGTAGGTGAAGTGCACGGCGTACAGTCGGAGCCTGGGCTCCAGGACTCGAACGTCCCACCGGTAGAGGTCCCGGAGCGCGCGCTCCTCCGGGTGGTCGTGCTCGTCGCCCTCCCGACGGGCCTCGTAGAGGGCCGTCTCCGCCAGGGCGGCCTCGCCCTCTGCGACGAGGTGATGGGCGGGTCGGGGCCCGGAGGCGGTGATGGTGAGGAGGGCGGCGTACGCGCTCAGGGCCTCCTCGTTCCCGCGGATCCGGCGGAGGTAGGCGCGTCGGGTGCGGAGCTTCCTCCGCCAGTCGCGCTCGCCGAACGCGTACGCTTCGATCCGCTCTCGGACGGCGTCCAGGTACGACTCCGCCTCCTCGGGGTCGATGGTGGGGGTGTCCACCTCGGGGGCCTGGGGGAACCATGAGCGCACGCGGGGATCACCCCATTCGTCGTCCGGTGCTGGTGTACGGGGTGCACGGGGACGAGGGGCGGTGCCTGGAGCCGGTGGTGGACCGGGTGGTGCCTCGGGGGTTTCGGGTGCGTCGGGTCATGCGGGAGGGACCGTACGTGAGCACGGTGGATCCGGGGTTTCACGGGTCGGAGGTGGGTCGTCGGTGGAGGGAGGTGGTGGAGTCGCTGCGCCCGTTCGACGCGTACGTGGAGCTGCACTGCTACCGTCGGAAGGCCTACGAGCGGTTGACGCGGGAGGATCGGGGCGGGGTACCGGGGCTGGTAGACTTCGGGTGCGGGGTGCTGCTGGGCTCGGTGCCCCGGGGGCACAGGCGGGTGCTGGGATGGGACGCGCTCACGCTCACGGTGGAGGTGCCGCGGGAGCCGACGCCCGGGGCGCTTCGGGTGGCCCGGGAGATTCTGAGCCTGATCCCGGGGCGGACGCGGTCCGGGTTCGTGCGGGCGTTGAGGAGGAGGTTTCCGGGGCCTACGAGGGAGGCGTTGCGGCGGTTTCGGAGGTACTACCCGGGCCGGGAGCCGTTCTGATCGGATGATTTTTAGCCGGTGGTGGGGTCGGGGTGGTCGGCCGAGAGGCGGGCCCCGAAAACCGGAGGTTCCGGTCCGATGAGGGGGAGTAGGGGCCCGCCGATGCGCCCCGCGGTCCCAGGCTGGGGTCGGGACGGATGACGACCGTGGGGCGATGGATGACCGGCCTGGCTAGCCGCGGGGTACATCGTCGGCCTTCGTCGGCTTGACGACGAGGGAGACCTCCTTGCCCTTGGTGACGAGCCGCATCAGCTCGTCCGCGTGGTCGGCGTCGACGACGAGGACCACCCCGTCGGAGGAGCGCTTCCACACCTCCGCCTCGCAGATCCGGCGCCCGTCCGCGTAGACGATCACCCGATCTCCCTCGCCCACGTGGGTGGCCCCTCCCTTGGGGTCCACGGAGACGGCCACCTTGTCTGGGGGCAGGGTGTGGGAGACGGGGGGCTTGGCCCCGGCGATCTTGACGCGGACCTCCTCGTCCTCTCCCACCTCGACGATCGCGCGCCCTATTCCCCCCTCCTGCTCGAGGTCCCGCTGGATCACCCGCTCCACGTCCCTCTTCGAGGTGCCCCGAGGGAACTCGTACTCCCGGCCCGCGATCCGCTCTTTGACCTCCCGCGGGGCCGGCGGCTCGCCCGGGACGTCCTCGATGTTGTCCGGGTCTCGGGGGAGGCGGTACGTCTTGGTGGTCGGCTTCACGCTGGCGAGACGGGCCTCGAGGAGCCTGCGCCCGACGGCGTCCCCGTAGGCGCGTCCCGGGATCGCGAAGAGGGAGGCGATCGCCCAGGCGAGGACCTCGACGTTGGTCTGGGTGAAGGCCAGCTCGGTCAGCCGTTGGGGACCGGAGGCGAACCCGGCCGTGAGCAGGCCGATGAAGAGGGCGGTGGTCGTGACGATGCGCTCCTCCGAGACGTACCGGTAGACCACGGCTGCCACGAACGAGCCGGCGAACACGTAGAGGCCCCGGGATACCCCCAGCAGCACGGCCCACGCCAGCTTCTCCGGGGACATCATCGGTCGCTCCTCCCGGCCTCGACCAGGCCTCGCACGGCCGACTCCGGGTCCCTCGCCCGCATCAGGTACGTGCCGACGAGGACCGCGTCGGCCACCCGGGCCAGCCGGCGCACGTCCTCCGGGCTCGAAACGCCGGACTCCGCGACCAGGGGGGCGTCGGTCCTCCCCTTAACCTCGGGGCCCAGCTCCAGCGTGCGGTTCAGGTCCACCTCCAGGGTGCGCAGGTCCCGGTTGTTCACCCCGACCAGGTCGGGCCGGGCGTCGTCCAGCAGCCGCAGGTGTTCCCTCCGGTCCAGCTCCAGCAGGACCTCCATCCCGTGCTCGTGGGCCAGGTCGATGAGCTCGGGGGCGCGGTCGCCCACCGCCTCCGCGATCAGCAGGATCGCGTCCGCCTCGTAGTGCGCGCTCTCCTCCACCTGCACCGGGTCGATGATGAAGTCCTTCCGCAGCACGGGCAGGTCGACCTCCTCCCGGACCAGCGGGACGTACTCGGGCCGCCCGTCGAAGTACCGGGGCTCCGTCAGCACCGAGATGCCGGCCGCCCCGCCTCGCTCGTAGGCCCGGGCGCGCTCGCGCAGGGCCTCCTCGGTTTCCCTACGGAGGCGCCCCTCGGAGGGGGAGGAGGGTTTTATCTCGGCGATCACGGCGACGCCGTCGCCCTCGACCGCCCGCCGGAGGGACCTGTCCCCGGCCCGGGGCTCGAACTCCCGGCCCCTGAGCTCGTCCACGCGCTCCCGGACGGTGGACAGGATTTCGTCGAGCACGCTCACGCCCGGCGCCCCCGCGATGAGGAGATCGGCTTGGACCGATGGGATGAGGTGGCTGCGCCCCGACCGAGCGGGCGGTACCGAATTAGTTTAGGCGGGTTGGGCGCGTCCCGGCGGGTGTGAGGAGCCGGATGATAGCTGACCGACCGGGATGATCGGGAGTCCCGGGCCCGACCCGCGCCCCACCCGATGATGAGCACCCGGTTGGCCTAGCCGGGCGGCGATGGGGAACGTTACGCCAGCTGAAGGGGGCCGCGCCCGTGCAGATCGCCGTGATCGGGAGCGCCAGCGCGCCCCGGGACGTGCTCGAGCTGGCGGAGGAGCTGGGGAGGGAGATCGCGCGTCGTGGTCACGTGCTGGTGTGCGGTGGGCGCGGCGGCGTGATGGAGGCGGCGTGTCGGGGGGCGAAGGAGGAGGGTGGGCTCACCGTGGGCGTGCTGCCGGGTGAGGTGCACGGGGAGGCGAACCCGTACGTGGACGTCGAGCTGCCGACCGGGCTGGGCGAGGCGAGGAACGCGCTGGTGGTTCGGGCGGGGGAGGCGGTGATCGCGGTGGCCGGGGGCTGGGGTACGCTCTCGGAGATCGCGCTGGCGCGGAAGATGGGGCGTCCCGTGATCGGGTTGAAACCCTCCGGGGGCTGGGCCCGGAGGCTGGCGGAGCGTGGGGAGATCGAGGGGGCGGAGACGCCGGGGGAGGCGGTGGACCTGGCCGAGCGGTTGGCTCAGAGGTAGCCCTCGCTGACCAGCAGCTCGGCGTTGAGCACGGACGCACCGGCCGCGCCGCGCACCGCGTTGTGACCCACGCAGACGTACTTCAGCCCGTCCAGGACCGGGTCGCGGCGGATCCGCCCCACGACCACGGACATGCCGTCGCCCGCCTCGCGATCGAACCGGGGCTGCGGTCGGTCCTCCTCCTCGCGAACGATGACGGGCCGCTCGGGAGCGGTGGGTAGGCCCCTTTCCTGCGGGATCCCCCGGAACCCCGCGAGCGTCTCGGCCGCCTCCTCCGGGTCGGCCTCCTCGGTCGTGGACACGAAGATGGCCTCCGTGTGCCCGTCGAGCACGGGCACCCGATGACACGACGAGGAGACGGTGAGATCCGCCGGCTCGATCCGGTCCCCGTCGAGCTCGCCCAGGATCTTCAGCGTCTCGGTCTCCATCTTCTCCTCCTCGCCCTCGATGTACGGGATGATGTTGTCCAGGATGGCCATCGAGGGGACGCCCGCGTACCCCGCACCGGAGACGGCCTGCATCGTCGAGACGATGACCTCCTCGACCCCGAACTCGTCCATGAGCGGCTTGAGCGTGAGCACCATCTGGATCGTGGAGCAGTTCGGGTTCGTCACGATGAACCCGTTCCAGCCGCGCTCGTCCCGCTGCACGTCGATCAGCCCCAGGTGGTCCGGGTTCACCTCCGGGATCACGAGCGGGACGTCCTCCTCCATCCGGTACGCGCTCGCGTTGCTCGCCACGGCGAAACCGGCCTCGGCAAACTTGGGCTCCACCTCCCTGGCCACGTCCGACGGCAGGGCGGAGAAGACCAGGTCCACGTCCGCCTCGCGCTCCACCTCCTTCGGGTCCGTCTCCAGCACGGTCAGCTCCGCGACGTCCTCGGGCAGCGGCTCGCTCAGGTACCACTTCGAGGCCTCCGCGTAGGGTTTGCCCGCGGACCGGGGGGAGGCGGTCAGCGCCTCCAGCTCGAACCAGGGATGATCGACGAGCAGGCTCACGAACCTCTGACCCACGATCCCTGTCGCGCCCAGCACGCCCACGCGCACCTTCGGCATCCCGGCGCCCCCGGTACCCGGGCCAGAAGAGCCGTTAAAAAAGCCGTGGGAGCGGGGGCCCGGGCGATGACCGTCCGCGCCCTCTCCCGAGCCCCGCGATGAGGAGAACTTCCGGGGGCGAGCCCGTCAGAACGGACCCGCCTCCGGCTCCGGCACGGGCAGGACGGACTCCTCCAGCACCGCGCCGCGACGGTGCGCCAGCAGGAGCCGATCGCCGTCCGAGCCCTCCCCGACCTCCGTCCCTCCCACCACGTCGTCGAACGCCGGCAGAACCAGGCCGGGCAGCCGACCCTCCAACCTCCCCCGAGTGAGCCGTTCGAGGTCGAGCTCGAGCTCCAGGAACACCTTCACCGTAACCCCGGGTACGGCCTCGGAGACCGGGTGCTCGTGCCCGAACACGACCATCCTGGCCCTTTCCAACAGGTCCGGGTCCGGCTCCGCGTGCCCGTGGCAGAAGTAGACGCCCTCGATCAGCGTCCCCCGCGTTCCGACCACGCGAACGCGCTCCAGCCCCCTCAGCAGGTCCTCCACGCGGCCATCGTGGTTCCCCTTCACCACCACGACCTCGTCCACCACCTCCAGCGCCGCCTCCACCAGCCGGGGCACGCCCCGGAGCTCCAGGCCGCTGGACCGGGGCACGTTGTGCTTCAGATCCCCCACGATCACGAGCACCTCGGGGTCCAGCGACTCCAGCCGGTCCCGCAGCTTCCCGATCCGGGCGTCCGTCCGGTCGACGACCCGGATCCCACGGCGGCGCAGCTCGACCTCCACCCCGACGTGCACGTCGGCCAGGGCGGCCACGCGCCCGATCCTCACCAGCTCACCGTACACGTCCACGGTCACTCACCCCGGCGCGCCGCTCCAGAAGGACGATCCCCACCGCCCCGAGCGCCACGGGGAGCAGGGTCGCGTACACCCGGTCCAGCAGCAGGGCGGCGACCACCCGGGAGGGGTCGATCCCCAGCATCGCCAGCGCCCCGGCGGTGACCCCTTCTATGACGCCCAGCCCGGCCGGGGAGACGGACAGGACCGCGGACCCGCGGACGGCGATCGACATGATCACGGGCACCAGCGCCGGCGCGGCGGGCCAGACCGCCCAGGTGACGCAGCAGAGCCGCAGGATCCGCGCCGCCCAGCCCGCGGTGTAATGGGCCAGGGCCACCCAGGCCCCTCGGGACCGGAAGACCAGGACGGTGGACTCCGCGAACGCGTCGGCGTCCTCCACCGGATGACCGAGCCGGCGCAGGAGGGACTCCGCCGCCCCGTGCACCGAGCCGTACACCTCCCGGCACGCCCGCTCGGACCGCATCAGGGACCACAGGCCGGCTCCCGCGATCAGGCCGGCTGCGTTCACCGTCGTCAGCGCGGTGGGAACGCGGGCGCTCGACAGCGCCAGCGCCGTGGCCGCGAGTACGACGAGCAGGTACCCCAGGTTGCCCAGGACGAGGTCCGCGAGCACCGTGGGCACGACGGTCCTTAGGGGCCACCCGAGCCGGGCCGCGTAGTAGATCCGGGCCGCATCCCCCAGAACCCGCCCCGCTGAAAGCAGGTTGTTCACCATCAGCTTGACGGTGTACAGGGTGAGGAGCCAGCGGCGGGGTGGGTGCTCACCGAGCGGGGAGAAGGTGGTTCTCCACCCGTTCACGCAGGCGAGGAACCAGAGGGCCTCGCAGAGGCCCGCCGCCGCCATCCACCGGGGGTTCGCGGTGAGGAGCGTCCGGAGGACTCGGTGGACGTCCGTCAGGTGGGTGAGGGTAAGGTAGAGGGCGAGGACGCCGATCCCGGCCCCGATCAGCGTTCTCACCGCGGCGGACCGGTCCAACGGCGCGTCCCCGTTATCGTTAATGAACTCGTAACGATTTGGGATGGTGCCCCGGCCGGGATTTGAACCCGGGTCGCGGGATGTCTCCGGCCCGGACGGGCCTCGAAAGTCCCGCATGATATCGGCGGGCCCGCGGTCACCCGCGGGCCCTTGACCGG